>DATFGJ010000626.1:0-5719 GCA_035249585.1 Lacipirellulaceae bacterium | reverse complement strand
TCATCCGCGTCGGCGCCGGTTTCGACCTGCAAACCATGCGGAAAGACGAAGTTCGGCCGGACTTCCGTTTCGGTCTCCCAGGTGAAGATCTTGTTGCCGGGGTTATCCGTGTTTGCGCCGGTGAACAGCGTGCCCTTGGTCGCACTGAGAATCGCATTATCTCCCGTGCTGCTTTCGCGGAAGCCGAGCTCGCCGGCGACCGGCGTGCCGGCGTGGGTGGTCGAGATGTTCACGTTCCAAATCCAGTTTCCTTGGGCGTTCAACCCGCCGCTAGTCACCTGCAAGCTCGGCACGGCAAACACCGGCGAGGCCAGAACGCACACCAAACCCGCGGATACTAAACTCTTCCAGGACATTAGTGTTTCTCCACCCTCTTAGATAAAGAACTAGATCAGAGTTGCTGAGCTAAGCCTCGCATGAGTTTTTAAGGAAGTGCCCGAGACGACCCGGTTACTCTCTTCCTTACTTGGCTCACACAGCTGGATCGAAACTCCCCGACGCATCATTTTGCGTCACGTCGCACCACAGAACCGATTAATTCAGGAAACCCTCAGGAAAGCGATCGCGGGCGATCGGATGGCCGTAATCGATAATCCGTCGTCCTGCCCCGCACAGCCCCGATGAGAATTCCGAAAACCTCGTGGCAAAACAAGCGCAAAGCCGACAGCGCGCCGCAGCGCCGTGCGCATGCACGGCCTTCTCGTCGCACTGCCTTCGGGCATTATGTTCGGCCTTTTCTGGGCTGTCAAGCAGTTTCATAGGTATTGTCTATTTTTTTCTTGGAGTCCGTTGGCGGGCCAAAAGCCGCGAAAATCAGGCAAAAAACCACAGTTCCCGCCGGCCCGCGGCACCCGATTGCGGGGGTCTGTCGGGCGAAGTTCATCGAGATTCAATCGGCCTTTCGGATAGGCCGCGGCACTCGGGCAGCGAATCGCATACGCGCGGCGGCCAATACCGCGCCAAGGACCAGCAAAACGCTCGTTGACGGCTCGGGAACGGTGCTAGTGGACAAATCGCCACCGCCGCCAATTGCTGAGCCCGCGCCGGCAATCGCGCCGTATTGCATGCGCCACAAATCGTAATCGAGTTGATCGACTCGGCCGTCGTTGTTGCCGTCGGCCGCGAGATTTGATCCCATCTGGCCGTTCGTTTTACGCCAGATGACAAAGTCGGCGGCGTCGACGACGCCGTTGAGGTTGTAGTCAGGCAAAATCACTCCCGAGAGATTGGTGCGCACGATCGTTGTGGCGTTGATGTTATCGGAAAGTTGGCCGTAGACTTTGCTGGTCCCCACCAACTTGAAGACGTTGCCGCTGGAGATGAACGACGGCGCTAAAAAGAAGCCGGGCGTGTCGCCAGGCGTGAACGTTCCGCTCGCGATGCGCGCGGCAGTGTTCCAAGCCGCGTTACCGAACGCGTCGCCAGTGGCCCATGGAACGCCTTCTACATTCGTAAGCGAGGTGAACACCGGACCGATGGAATTGGTGCCGGCGGGTTTGCCCGGATAGTCGGGCGCGCCATTGGCCAAAGTGCCGACGCCATAGAAAGCAGTTTGCTCATCGGTGGGGCTCATGTCGGAAGCATCGAGCAGCGCTTGGCCGGCAATGATTTCGGTGAACCCGAATCCCGGCTCCTGATCGGCAAAGAAGATGCTGAAGCCAGCGGGGTCGGAGCCGTTCACCAGGCCGCGCGGGCCCCTGGGCGACCACGTGGCAATGTCCGTCAAATACATTTGAAGTCCGGCGATGCCGGCGCCATCGCTCTTGGCCACTACCTCCCATGTGCCGCCCGAAGCTGGGCTCGACGGGCTGGTGTAAAACACGTTGAGGCTGAGGTCGATGACGTCGGCCGGCGCACGCGTGGCCAATAGCGCAAGGGCCAGCGCGCACGCGATCGCAAAGCGGGGGGCGCGCGCCGAACCGGTCGCAGCGGGTCGTGCGCGATGAATTCTGGATAAGGCATGATACATGCCGTGAATCTCCGTTGGGTCGACCGGCATTCGCGCAGCACGCTCTTCATCGTAGCCTTACTCAGCGATGGCGCGCGAAACTGTGCCGGTCCTGAACTGGTCCGAACATGAGGCAGCCGCCCTCCAGGCATGGCTGGGACGCTGCACCTCATTGGTTATTGAATATCTGTTCCGGCGTGGTCTGTCGCTGGGCGCTGGGGCGGGGCCGGGCAACTCGGGCTGGAGATTGCCGGCGCGCGCCATTTCATGCGCAATTTGCCGCAGACGACAATGTCGCCACAGTACCTTCAGTTTACCAAGGGGCGGGGAGGCTGCAACAAAAATTCGCCTCTCGCGGCGAGGCGGCAAAAGCGGCCGATGACGCCGGCACGGAGCTAATTCGCCAGCGCCGGGCGGCGCGGCTGGTGGACGAGATTTCGCCGCATGTCCGCCGCAACAAGCCGCGCTTCGGCGGCAATCTCGTGCTCATTGTTATAACGCGAACGGCGGGGCCAAAATTTTTCCATGGCGGCCCGAAATAGGAAGAAATTCCTTTGACCCGCCCTCGGCAGTTTTGTTAAGCAGGAATTCGTTCGTGGTGGCCGTTACGTTTCACAAGGTTTTTGAAGGGAGGAGTTCTACGAGTCGTATTGGTCTGGTTCGTGTCCTCTGTTTTGCGATTGGTGGGCGCGGGCGGATGCCAAATACGGCGCAGCTGCTTGCGGATTGGTCGAGCGAACCGACGATCAGCTTATTCGAGCCGCCGGCCCAAGTGAACGCGTTCGTCACGGGGGGCGCGAATGCGAGTTTCAGTGAGACTCGCTGGCATGAGGCAGGGTCGATAGCTGCCGGCTGTCAAAGCCCAGGGCAAGACATCTCCAAGCGTTGCGGCGCGATTCGGCAATGGCTCGCGCAGGTCGTTTCCATTAACCCCGGGGTGAACCGATGATCGAGCACCGTTAGCCCGTCCTGCCAGATTTGGCGGGGCGGGCTTTTTTTGTTGGGGCTGGGAGCGGGGTAGCACGCAGCGGGGAGTAAGGCATAAGGCAGTGAGTGGAGATTGCCGATTGACCGCGGAGCGAGCGGGCGGATGATTGAGTATTGGGTCGTGGGCGCGCCGCACGAGGTACTATTACTAGGTACCCAGTGCGTCGTGCGAAGCCTGGTTCGGGCGACGGCTTCGCCTACTCCACTACTCCTCTGCTCCACTACTCCACTTCCTCATGGCTGAGCTGAAGACTTTCTTGTTCACGGACATCGTGCGCTCGGTGGAACTGAAGCGCGAGATGCCGGGCCGCAGCGATGCCGAGCGCGATCAGTCGTTCATCGAGCTGGTGCTGACACCGCATCGCGAGCGGATCGAGCGCGAGCTGACGGCGCTGGGCGGGCGGGTCGTTTCGACCGCGGGCGACGGGCATTTTCTGGTGTTTTCCGATACGATTTCTGCCGCCCGGTGGGCCGTGGGGATTCAGCGCTTCCATCGCGAGGAGCCGATCCGCACGCCGCGCGGGCGCCAAGTCGAGGTGCGGGTGAGCATGCACCTGGGGATCCCGCAGCTCGACCCACATGACCCCGCGAATTTCGTCGGCAAGCCGGTGGATTACGCGTCGCGGCTCAGCGATTACGCAACAGGCGGGCAGATTCTCGTGTCTCGCAGCGTGGTCGCGGTCCTGGAAGACGCGGGCATGGATGATGTGACGTTTCACCGCCATGGGACGCGCGAGCTGAGAGGCATCGGCAAAGTCGATGTTTACGAGCTGGTGTACGACGAGAGTGGACCGCGGCAGATGCGGCCGCAGCCGCGCGAAAACTTTTCGCGGCAGTGGACGGTACTTCCGGCGACGACGGGGCTGACGCGGTATGGTGCCGGGCGGCGTGCGACCGACGCGAAATCACCAGCCGATCGCGGGCCGACGACAGATGTGGTGCCGCTGCGGCTTGGTAATTACGAGCTCGAGCAGCAACTAGGAAGCGGCGGCATGGGGGAGGTGTTTCGCGCGCGGCACATGCAGTTCGGGCGCGTGCGCGCGGTGAAGGTGATCAAGCAGCACTTCGTCGATTCGGGCCACCAGGAAGTCATTCGCCGCTTCTACCAGGAAATCAAAGCCGTGGGCCGGCTGGAGCACCCGAACATCGTGGTGGCGATCGATTCCTCGGCGCCGACCGATTCGGTTCACTACCTGGTGATGGAATACATCGACGGCATTGCGGTGGACGAGTTGGTTTCGCGCATCGGGCCGCTGCCAGTGGCCGAAGCATGCGAGATTGCACGCCAGGCGGCGCGCGGACTGGCATACATTCACACCCATGGGATGGTGCATCGCGATATCAAGCCGTCGAACTTGATGGTCGCGCTGGTACAGACGGAAGCGGGGATTGGCGAGGAAGCTAAACCGCCCTCCGGCCGTGAGCTCGGGGCCCATCGGCCAGCGGACGGCGAACAAGCGGTCGTAAAGATCTTGGACCTTGGACTGGCGCTGTTGGTGGGCGACGATCAGCAGCGGTTGACGCTGCTCGATCACCGGGCGATGGGCACGGCGATGTACATGTCGCCGGAGCAGTGGAAGACCACCAGCGTCGATATCCGCGCGGATATCTACAGCTTGGGCTGCACGCTTTATCACATGCTCGCCGGCAGGCCGCCGTTCTGGAAATCGGACCTCAAGCCGGAAAAGGCGCACGAGCGCGAAAGTCTGCCGCCATTCCAATCGAATCGGGATTTGCCGCCGGGACTTTGGGAAGTGCTGGAGCGCATGACGGCCAAGAGCCCTGAGGAGCGTTTCTCCAATCCGGGTGAAGTTGCAGCGGCGCTGGCGCCGTTTGCCGAGGGTCATGAGTTGGCTCATTTGGTGCGTAGGGCGATGCCTGCTTCACCGCATTCGCCGACGGTGGGCGGCGCCAGGGCGGATACGCTCGTGGCCAAGAGCGCGGAGTCGGATACTCGCGCCAGCCGCGCGCCGAAGAGTTGGGGGCTGCCCAAGACATTGCCGCCGGCCGCGCGGAAGAAGTTGTGGCGAGCGACGAGCGCTGCATTGACGTTGGCGGCCGTTGTCGCGATCGGCTGGCTGGCGATTCAGACCACGGGGCGGCGCGAATCGTTGGAAGAGAGCCGGCAGCGGCTTTTGCAGGTGGCGGTGAATTCGGCGGCCAGCGAAATCCGCAATGAGATCGACACGCGATTCCGCATCCTCGAGCAGCTTGCCCGGGACAAGACGCTGCAGGCTCGCATGACGCAAATCGCTGCCGAGCCGGATAACGAGGAGTTGTGGGCGCCGCTGCGCGACTGGCTCGGAGCACGCAAGCTCGACGGCGATCAACAGGCCGCATCCGAAAGCTGGTTCATTAACGACCGGCGCGGAACGCAGGTCGCGCGCAGCCCATGGAGCGACAGCGTTGGGCATAACTACGCGCATCGCGATTATTTTCACGGGCGCGGGGCCGATAGGACGCCGGAGTCGCCCGAGCTGGCCGACATTAAGCCGATCGGCGCGCCTCACTTGTCAACGGTCTATCAAAGCACGTCCGACGGCACGCTTCGCGTTGCGTTTTCCGTGCCCATCGACAACGGCCGCAGCGGGGCCGCGCGCGAGGTGGTCGGCGTGCTCGCGATGAGCGTCGATTTGGGCGAGTTCAACGTTTTGGAAAACGTGCTCGACCGGCGCCAGGGGCAGGAGGTCGTGCTCATCGATTTGCGCAACGATTACCTGGAGGGCAGCGAAAAGCGTGGGTTAATCCTGCACCATCGTCGCAGCGAGCGCTTTGGCAAAGGCG
>DATFGJ010000625.1:0-9064 GCA_035249585.1 Lacipirellulaceae bacterium | reverse complement strand
GCCTGAACCGGGCAGCGACGCGAACGACGCGGGCCGGCCGCGGTCGCGGCTCGACAGGCACAACACGAGCGAATCCTTGCTGGCCAGGAAGATGCCGCGGCCGCCGGTCTTCTCTGTGCCGGCCAGGTCGACGCTCATCGGGCTTTTCGTATTATCCACCACGAACGGCAGCCGTTTCCGCTGGTACGTCATCGGCACCACCAGCTCGACAGTCTGGCCGCGAATAATCACGCGGCCGTCCGCCGCGTAGTTGAGCAGCACGTCGGTGGGTTCAATCACCCGGCCGTTGTCGATCACGGCCGAGATTTCCCAAGTGCCGTCAAGCGACTGGGCGCACGCAATGCGAGGCGCAACGCATCCCAAAGAACCAATGATCACAATGGAAATGAGAGCCGTGGAACGATTCATGACATAGACTCCTTTTCTTTGACAGCTGGCAATATTTCTAATGATCTAACAATGACTATCCGCATTTTCTTGACGCTGGCACAAGCAACACCCTTTCACATGCTTCGGCCACCATTTCGACAGTGATGGCGCGCATCGCCGAATCATCCGCCTTACGGCGCTGCAGCGAGGACCCGTCTTCGTAGCGTACTTGTACACTGGCTCCGTGAGGGCCGTAGGCGCCGCACCACTCGGCGCGGCTCGGACCATGCAAACTCACCGTGGGCGTACCAACCGCCGCCGATAAATGCATCGGCCCCGTGTCCGAGCCGACGAACAGCGCGGCCCGGCGGCACAATGCGGCCAGCTCCGTCATGCTCGTGGCCGGGGCTAACCGCGCCTTGCCGCCGCTCGTTTGCGCGATTGTCTCGGCCAACCGCAATTCGCTTTCGCCGCACCACACCACGAGGCTTGGCATCCCCCGCGCCACGACCAAGACGCGGGCCAGCTCGCCATAGCGCTCCGCCGGCCAGAGCTTCGAGGGCCAGCTGGCGCCCGGGTTCAGAATCGCAAACGCCCCGCGCGAAAGTGCCGTCGATCGCAACAGCTCGTCCGCCATTCGAGCCTCGGCCGGACGTTCGGGCAGATCAAATCGCACGGCCGGCGTGTCAATCCCCAATGGCCGCAGCATTGTCAGGTAATGCTCGATTACATGGCTCCCGCCGGCGGCCACTAGCTCGTTGTGAAGAAGGCGGCTCAACTCGCGGCCATCGGGGCCCGATTTGCCGATGCGCCGCGGTGCGCCGCTGAGCCGCGCGGCCAAGGCGCTCTTCGTGAGACACTGAAGATCGATCGCCATGTCGAATCGCAGCGTGTGCAGCCGCTGCCGCAGGCGCCACACGACGCGCGGCGATTTCCACCACCGCCGCGGCACGCGCACCAGCTCATCGAGCGCCGGGTGAGCGTCCAGCAAATCTCCCGCGGTGCCCTCGGCCACCCAACCGATAAAGGCGCGTGGCATCGCTTCGCGCAGCGCGCACAGAACCGGTATGCCGTGAATTACATCGCCGATCGCGCTGAGGCGAACGATGAGAATACGCCGTGAGCCGTCGGCATTCGACGGGCGCGGCGCAAGTGAGGTTTGCATGCTGTCATCCCTGACGGACCGCCGCGATTGTAGCGAGAACCGGCCCAGAGCGGGACAGCGGTTTTTCGCCGGGATTGCCGCCGAGCTACGCACCGCCGGCCAGCCCGCGCTGTGGCAGAAGCCGCCTCACGCGAAGCCACAAGTCGTCCCAAACCGGCCGCATCCACAGCCGTGCCAGCACCATGTTGAGCGCCGCGGCGACGACCACCGTTTCCACAAGCTGGGCGAAGTAGCCATAACCGGCCCGGTCCATTCCCTGAGCCGCGAGCCATGCCGCACCGACCGACAGGACGCCGCAAACGACCGGACGTGCAAGCGTCTCGATCACCGCAGCCCAGCCGGCCCCATAAGGGCGAACTGCCGAATAAAAAGTGACCGGGCCAATCGAGCTGCCAATCAGCGAAACCGCTACGGCCACGTGAGCGACGTCGCCGCCGAGAGCGAGAATCGCCGTCAAGGCCGCAACCTGAACTGCCACGAACGACCAGCGATTGATCGCAATCATTGTGAACCGGCCTTGCGACTTGAGTAGCGCGAACGAAGCGCCAGCGATCATGCGCGTGGCCATCCCCAGGCTGAGAATCTGCATCACGATGATCGACGAATCCCATTTGCCAGGAAACAAGAGCCGCGCAAATGGCTCGGCCGCCGCCGCTTGCAGCAGGCAGCCGCTCACGCCCAGCATCGCCAGGATCCGCTGAGAATTGAGGAAGCCGCGGAACTGCCGCTGCGGGTCGTCATTCAACTTTGTAAAAGCGGGGAACAGTATGTTCTGCAGATTGACCATCAGCAGCTGCACCATCTGGATCGAGAACAAAAAGCCGACCCAATACACGCCAACTTCGGCCACAGTGCGAAACATACCGAGGAGCAGGTAATCGGACTGATCCAAAAGCACCCGGCCGAAATCGGCGGCAAGGAGCCGCGTTGAATCACTCACCATATATCGCCAGCGGCGCAGCTGAAGCTGTGGCGACCAAGGCGGGCGAACCCACCACCACAGAAAAGCCGCCATCACGACACCGGCAATCGGTATCGGAGCCACAAAACTGAACGGACCGAAACCCAGAGCAGCCAGCACAACGGTGAGAACCTTTTGCAGTATGAAGTTGACGAGATTCACGGCCGCGATCGCCCGGAATCGCAGCTCGCGAAATAATTTCGCTCGCGGCACGACGGTCACGGCGTTCGCCAGCGATGAGGGCGCCAACACCACGAGCACCCAGAACAATTCGCTGCGAACTGCTGGACTCTTTCCAAAAATGGCGGCCGCGATCGGCGCGCTGGCCAAGACAAGTGCGCAGCTCACGACGCCCAGTGCCAGCGCAAACCAAAAGCCAGGAATCGCCCAGAACTCGAACCGGCGGCGGCGCACCAAGACGTCGCCCACCCCGGCTTGCTCGATGACCTGAATGAACATCGTAATCGCGTACGCCAGGCTCACGATGCCGAAATCCTGCCGGCCCAACAGGTACAGCAGAATAATCTGGGCCACGAAGCCAATCAGCTTGGCCGCTGTCGAGCTTGCAAACACATACACCAGCCCCTGAGCGGAGCGCGTTCCCAGGCTAATAGATGGGGCGGATTGGCTGTCGCCGGTGCTCATGCGAGTTACCGCCCGTGGTAAAGCTTGGCCAATAAACTAAACGCATCCAGAAAAACAAATGAACTTGCCAGATACTTAACCGGCATAGCAGGAGCGTCGCAGCTACGCTACGGCAAGTAGCCCAGTTCGCGCATCACCGGGCCCCACGCTGCTTCGATCTGCCGCGCGGCTTCCGGCGAAAGCTCGGTTCGCCACTGGCCGGATTTCGCGACACGCACGAATGGAATGTCCTCGCGGCTCGACTTGAGATACTTGTGCTGTGAGCGTTGCGAGCGTTCGAGATCGCGCATGCGGTCCGCCCGGCTGTTTTCGACGGCCCGCCGAAGCTGGCCATTGTCGGCAGGCAGCTTCAGCATCTCGGCCACGCGGGCCAGTTGAGCTTCGGCATTCTCCAATAAGTCCTCATAGCGAACCACAAGAAAGCCGGCGGAGCCGCGGCGTGCGCCGAGCCAGCTGCCGACGTTCTCGCCCCAGCTTCCAAAGTTCCCGATCTGCCCGGCAAGAAACGGCGGCAAGAATTCTTCCAAGGCTGAATCGGCCCCCAAGCGATTGGACTTGCGAAGAAAGTGAAAATACGACAGGGCCACATCGCGCGGGTCGCGCACGATCAATACTACGCGGCGGTAATCCGGTCGATACGCTTCGTGACTCTTGAGATATCGCGGCCGCGGCACGGCCCGTAATTGAGGGTCGAAGTTCAGGTAAATATCGGGCACGTGCCGTTCGATGTTCGACCAATCGACAGGCTCATTGCCCGCGACCAGATTTCCAATCAAAAACCGTGTCCAGGTATTTCCAGAGCGCGGATACGACACGATCCAAACGTCATCGTCATACGGGGTGACGCCCGGCGCCATGGCCTGCCGGCCCAGGACCCAGTTGATGGCCACCCGAGTGCGGCCAAGAAAAGTTCGAAGTTTCGAGGTGTCTAGCACAATGGTCGCGGCACGCGGCACAGCGCGAAAGATTCTATCGGATCATTGAGCCGCCGAACTAGTTCGGCGCGCCAATCATTCAATGGGAATATACTCATTATAACGTTGCGCAATAACGTCCGGTACGCCGAACGGCGTTCCGCCCCGGGCTCAATCGGTTCTTATTTCCGCATCCGCAAGGTAAACTCGGTATAGTCGGCGGCAGCGGACCATACAGGCCCATAGTTATGCAAGTTCTAGTAACCGGCAGCAGCGGTTTGATCGGCTCTGAGGCGGTCGTGTTTTTCGATCGGCTCGGGTTCCCGGTAACCGGCGTTGACAACAACATGCGGGCCGATTTCTTTGGGCCGCAGGGCGACACCACGTCCAATCGCCGGCGGCTCGAAGCCAACTGCCGAGCGTTTCAGCACGTCGAGCTGGATATCCGCGACCGCCCGCGCATCGACGAGCTGTTTCGCGCGCGCCGTTTCGACCTCGTGATTCATGCCGCCGCCCAGCCGAGCCACGACCTGGCTGCCCGCCGGCCGCTCGACGACTTCGACGTCAACGCCGTCGGCACGCTCAACATGCTGGAAGCGTGCCGCCGGCACGCGCCCGAGGCTGTGTTTATCCTCATGAGCACGAACAAGGTGTATGGCGACGGCCCAAACCACATCGCGCTCAAAGAGCTGGAAACCCGCTGGGACTACGCCGATCCGAAATTCGAAAACGGAATTCCGGAAACGTTTCCAGTCGATCACACGCTGCACTCGCTGTTCGGCGTGTCGAAACTCGCCGGTGACGTATTGGCGCAGGAATACGGCCGCTACTTCGGCATGAAGACGGGCATCTTTCGCGGCGGGTGCCTCACAGGCCCGCAGCACGCTGGCGTCGAATTGCACGGCTTCTTGAACTATCTCGTGATGAGCGCACTGGCGGAAAAGCCGTATACGATTTTCGGCTACAAGGGCAAACAGGTTCGTGACCAGATCCACAGCTACGACGTAATCAACGCGTTCTGGCACTTTGCTCAGAACCCGCGCCCAGGCGAAGTCTACAACCTTGGTGGCGGCAAACACAACGCCGCCAGCCTGCTCGAATGCGTCGACATGATCCACCAGGCTTCGGGCAAAAAACCGCAGCTCTCCTATAAATCCGAGAACCGCATTGGCGACCACATCTGCTACTATTCGGACCTTGCGAAGCTGCGCAGCCATTATCCCGGTTGGAATCTCACGTATTCGCTGCCGCAGATCGTGGATGAGATGGTGCGCATGATGTCGCAAGCATGACTGCCCCTGCCGCTTGTGGCTTAGCGCCCGCCGCCAACAACTTCGTCCCACGAAATGAGCGCTGGATCTTCCGGCAAGCCGATCCGCTGTCGCAGCCGTTTGGTCCAATGGCGAGCGAAGTTTTCCGCGGAGTGAAATTCTGCGAACCGCCGAGCAGCGGATGTTATTTGGTAGCCGCCCGATTCATCAAGCGTTTTAACGAGCGTGCGGCAAAGTGCCTCTTCGTTGACCACATCGCAAACCGCGCCCAACTCGAATTGCGGGATCGTGCGCTTCATCCATCCGATGGAATTGCCAACGACGGGCCGGCCGCCCGCTGCGGCGCGAATGACAATGCTGGACGAATGAACGTGCCACGGATACGGCGTCGCGACGATGTCCGTCGCCGCTACGGCCGTGGCAATTTCGTCACTCGAGAGCGACCGGTCGATCATGATCAACCGACCATTCGCGAGATCGTCGCCGCAGCCGCTTGATATGAAAGAACGTAACTCTTCGTCGATTGGACCGGCGAGCAATAAACGATCGCCCGACTGTAAGTCGGCTCTCGCAGCACGGAACGCGGAAATTAACCGATCCACGCCCTTCGCCCGGTTGATGATCCCTACGCTGCCAATGTAACGCCCATCTTCCGGCAAATTCAAAACCTGGCGGGCTTCCTCCTTGCTCAGTTGCGATGCCGGCTCCACGGGATCGGGCATCAAGAAAAAGCGACCGGTTGTCCCGGCATTGTTGCCGCGGATTACCTCCAGGTCATCCGGATTGATGTGATGGATCAGGCTCCAGGGCCCGCGGCGCAGAAGCCAGGGCGAAATACGCCGCCTCATTCGGGTCGCCAGACTGCTGGTTGGATACTGATATCCGCCGCGCAGCAGCAGCACTTCGGCTTCGGTCGCATCGGGCCAACAATGGCCCGCCATTTCGTGAAGCGCCGCCATCTCGACAAAATCGTCCCCGTAAGCCACGTACAAATGATCGGGGCACAGGCGCTTTACCGCACGCCGAAGCGAAGCAAACTGCCGCATGAGTGGCCGTATGGCCAGTCGCCGCGCCGGATCGCCAATCCCGGTGTCCACCGTCAGATGCGTCGAAAAACGGCCCAGGTGCTGTGCGAACTGCGGCGAATCGGCGGCCCACTGCGATGTGAGTAAAATCAGTTCGGAAGCCAGACTCGCCAGCGGTTCGACAACACGCGACACGTACGCAAGATGATGGCCTGTCGCGTCGGGCTCGTAGACTACTACCCGCATGTGGATGCTTCCGGTCTGCCGCGTATGTTAAACCGCGCGCATCACGCACGCTAAATGATCTTTGGCCGATTGAATCGTGGGGCCGCGGCGCTCGACAAAAACGCGCCGCAGCGGCGCGAGGCCGAGTCCGCCGACGCGCCGCCCCGCGATGTAGGCTGCGCTCTTGGCCATGTCACTCAGATGCCAAGCGCTCGACAGGCGCTTGTGCCCCATAGCGCGAAAGTCGGCCACCTCGAACCCGACCTCGTTACCTATCCACTCCAGCGAAGGGCGATTGTAAAAACTCATGTGCTCCGCCAAATTGCAGTACCAGTACATGCTTCCCTGCAGGCGCCAGGCCAGGGCATCCGTGTTGCCCGTGAGGATCAGAAAAATGCCTCCGTCTGCCAGCCGTTCGCGCACCTGCCGAAAGAACGGCAGCGGCTCGACAAGATGTTCCACCACGTCGATCGCCAGAACCGCATCAAACGCGGCCGTGTCGGCCGGCAATTCGTCCAACGTGGCCGCCAGAACGTCGACACCCCGTTCCCGCGCTAATTCGGCGGCTGCTCGTGACGGCTCGACGCCGAACCTCTGCCAGTCATCGCCGAAATAGGCGAGCAGCGCCCCGTTGAAGCAGCCCACGTCGAGCACGCGCCTGCCGCGAGCGTGTGCCGCGAGCAGTTCGCTCAAAATATCAAATTGGCGCTGCCAGGGGTCCGGATCCAGCTCCCATTTCGCCGAATCAGCCGCCGCGTAGCAGGCCATCAGCTTTTCGGAATCGATCGGCGGATCTTTGAATTGAAATTCACACCGCGGACAGCGCCGCAGAACAAACCGTGTGTCGCCTAAATCCAGCACCACCCCCGCCACCTGGCTCGGCGTCCCATGCAAGATCGGCCCTGCCACGACGGTGTCGTTCGAGCCACAGACGGGACACGGGCGCGGTTCGGACGTCATCATGCCAGAGCAGCGGGAGAAGAAGTGCTATCGGAATTTGGATGCTCTAGTTTGATTGATATTCAGCATCTGTGCAAAGCCGATCGCGCGGCGAACATTTTCAGAAAAGCACTCGTTCGGGCTTAGGGCCGCTAACAATATGAACCGCCAAGAACGCCAAGTGCGCCAAGAAATCCCGAGAAGCCCCATAGTCTTATTTGGCGATTCTTGGAGTCCTTGGCGGTTGAATCATTTCGTTAGACGCACTTATTTCTTCTCCAGCAGCTTCTGCCCTTCCTTCTGCAGCCGGCCGGTAATCAGGTCGGCCATCGCAGCCAGAATCTCCGGCAAGTCCAATTCAACCCGCACCACGTCGTCGAACACATCCAGTCGGCCGGTCATTTTTTGGCCCAGACCGCTGCCCTCAAAGTGTAGCCGCTCGCCCTCCCAGCGCTCCTGAAAAGACGCCACGAAGCCAATACCGCCCGACATCTGCTGCCGCAGCCGGCCAAAGCCCTCGTCGATGCGCCGCCGTGCTTCTTGCTTGCCAAGCTTGTGGGGAATGTTAACTGTTATTGGTCGTGCCACGTTCGTGCCCTCGTCAATGCAGCCCAAACAAATTGAGGTCAAGATTAAGGATTTCATGCGAGCGTCGATTGTCAACGGTTGCTCGCCGCTCGGCCCCCGCCCAGAATTACTCAAAGGCATCCGAACCTGTATTTGGGTTACGTCGCGCGAATCGGGAGCCTCGACTTGCAACGTTCGACAGCAACTCGCTGGCTTGCGGCAGTGGGACTCATTGGTGTCTCTGTGTTCGCGCCGGCGATCCTGGCGCTGCATGTCATTCAGCCGGAGCTGTCGCCACTTCAGGAGGCGGTCAGCTATTACGTGCACGGCCGGCGCGGCTGGCTACTCACGCTCGGCCTGTTGTCTCTGGGCATCGGCTCGTTGGCGCTCGCGATTGCGCTGGGTGTGCAAAAGGCGCGTAGTCGCACGGGTCTCGTTCTGTTGGCCACTTGGAGCGTCGGTGTGATCGTAGGCGGAATCTTCACCGCGGACCCGCCGGGCTCTTGGGATCAACCACCGAGCGCTGCGGGCACGATTCATGGGATCGCGGCAATGATCGCATTCGCGGCGTTGCCCGCGGCAGCGGTCACCCTCACGCGCAGCTTCGGGCAAGATGCCCGCTGGCTCCCACTTCGGGGCACTCTCAATCTGCTGAGCGCCGCCGTTGTTTCGAGTTATGTCGTGTTCATGGCGTCGCTCACGCCGGTGTTTGTTCGGCCCGGACCACCGATATTGCTCGGCCTCACCGAGCGGATTTTTATTGTCGCCTCTCTTGCCTGGCTGACGACCGTTGCGATCGGCCTGTTTCGCCTCGACCAAGTCGCTGATGCGGCTCCTTAAAACGCTGGAAGGCACACTATGGTGCAAAATCCGCTGCGCTTCGCTTGGCTGGTCGTGATGTTTTGTGCCGGGCACTCGATGTTGTTCCCGCAACCCGTGTGCGCAGCCGCCGAGTGGGTCCGCGTCAGCGACGATGGCACTCA
>DATFGJ010000624.1:0-5288 GCA_035249585.1 Lacipirellulaceae bacterium | reverse complement strand
GCCGAGTCACTCCAGAGGACGATTGATTGGTGCGATCAGAAATTGGCCGAGTATGGACCATTCGAAGTGAGGTCGCAGGGAGTGACGTAGGTCAGGCTTTCTAGCCTGACTTGTACTTTGACGCTCTTGAATGTCAGGCTGGAAAGCCTGACCTACTTATCATGCCGACACCCACCACTGACTTTTCGATTTTCGACGGCCAGGAGCTCGTTACATACGATCCGCTGAGCGGATCAACGATCAGTAATGTGCCGGCGGTTCGCCGCCCGCTCACGCAGTCGCGGATGCGGAATGTGGAGTCGTTTGTGAATCTCGCGGCCACCGACTTTGTTTTCCATCTCGACGGCGCGCCGCTGGCGAACACGGCTCTGGCGGCAGGCGACACGGTCATCGCGAACAGTGTTTCGTACCAGGTGCTGTTCGTCGAGCGCCAGTCGCTGAAAAACACGGTGGCGGCGGTGTGCCGGCCGCCGGCGGCATAAGTCGCATCCGATTCTGGGGCGTTGCCCCAGCCACCGCTGCAGCGAGCGACGGCAATGCTAGCGGAGTCGAATCGAAGAGTTTTTCAGAAACTGGCGCTGTTTGTAAAGGAGGGACGGGTTACGTTGATGCCTTCCTTGGGAGTATGGATACTCCCGCGTTCCGTGCAAGGAGGCACTGCCATGCGAATGGCAATCTGTGCCGCCGTTCTGGCGGCGATATTCGAGTCATCTTCCGTTGGCGCGGGCGTTGCGCGCAATGCAAACTTCTCTGTGTATGTGCCCGACACTTCGACGCCGGGCCAGGCGCAGCGATTTGCCGAGTTGCTCTTGGAGCGCGCCGAACAGTACCGGACGGAAATAGCAAAGGAGTGGTTGGGCCAGGAGCTTCCGGCCGGGGCGGGGCGATCGACAATCTATGTCGAGTTTTCCGCGGCGGAGGATCTCGGCCTGACATGGGCCAAGGACCGCCCTGATCGTCATTCCCACACGATCTGGCTGAATACATCGCCGAGATTGGCGATTGGAGAGACACTCAAGCACGAAGTCGCGCATGCGGTGTTCGCCACGAAGTATCCGCACCCGCACCGGCTGCCCTCGTGGGTCGAGGAGGGGATCGCCAGCCGATACGACAACGAGATTAGAAAGGACTCGCGGGACCAACGAACCCGGTCATGGGTCCGCACCGGGCGCGCAATTCGGCTAGAACAAATGCTCGGGTCGTCGGACATGCACTCGTCTGACGAGTACTCTTATGCGGCGGCAACTTCGCTGGTCAGTTTTCTTCTCTCGCGCGGCGATGCGCGAAGCGTCATGCGGTTTGCCGAGGATGGGCAGCGCGGCGGATGGGACGCTGCGCTGCGAGCGCATTATCGCATCGAGTCTCTCGAAGAGCTGCAAACGCAGTGGGAGGCGTGGCTGGCGCGGCAGTTTTAGGGCGTTTTGTTTGCCCGCACATGTGAACGAATAAATCGCGAAGCACCCCCTCCCCAGCCCTCCCCGCAAGGGGGAGGGAGCAGAACGTTTCAAAACGGCGTGCAGACGCAAAGGGGAGGGAGTAGTGATTCTAGTACCCGGCGGACCAGTACACTGGCTCGTTGTAGACCTGGGCATACGTCTGAGTTGCCTGGGTAGCCTGCCGGTCTTTGATGTCCACCGATTGGTAGTAATTCGGGAACCCGACGTGTAGCGCCAGCGGCTGTTGCTGATGCGGTAGCCGGGCGCTGATCGTTCCGGGGCGCACTTTCAAGGTAAGCTGCGATCCGGGGGCGACCGTGTGCCGTTGTCCGTTGATGAAGATGCATTCTTCGCGGGCGGTCCGGTTGAAGACCACGAAATCGGCCTGTGGCGGCACGGTGCTCTTTAGAGCCCGCTCGAATTCTTGACGGGCCGGCTGGCTGTTGGTGTCGAAGCGCCAGTAGGCGCCGCCGCCTTCGGCCCTCGCCGTGACTGACCTGAGCATGTTGCCCTGCTCGGCAACGTCATTTTCCAACTGGGCAAGCCGGTCCTCGATCGCAGCGCCCGGCTGCGCGGATTGAGGCGGCGTCGGCTTAACGGCTTCCAGATCATCGTCGCGGTTGATTGCCGAATGCGCAAGGCCGTCGATCTTTTCGGTCAGCAATTGAACCGCGGTATCCAGACGCTGTATCTTTGTTTCCAAGGCATCCAGATCGGCTTGGGTCAGTTGCCGCGTCGCCGCGGAGCTTGTCGCCTCTTGGCCCCGATCGATTTGGCCATAGGCAATCCCTTGGAGCATTACAAGACTCACACACAATGAAATGAAGCGGCGATTCATGTGCATCCCCTTTGTGAAATTATTTGGTGGAGCGACGAAGTAATCGTTATATCAATAGTGTACGCGATGCTCAAGTAACGGCGCGATTGGGCAAAGCTCAGAGGCTTAACTGGGAGACGTTCATCGAGCTGCTAGCCGAGACGCCCGAAGTATAATCCGATGTTGCTGTTCGGATTTGAGGTCGATTCACCCACATCGGCGGGTTTTTCATGCGCCGCGTGAAAAGGCGATGCAATGAAGTATCGACATATCTGGAATGTGTTACTTGCTGTCGCCGGCGCGTATATCTGCGTGGGATCGGTCCCTTTTATCATTGAGTCGGCTAAGAGCGCGCTACCAATCTTCGGCGGATCAGTCGATTCGCTATTTCAGGTAACGTGGCTTCTCAGTTACATCGGCCTCCCGATCGTGTGGGTGTTTTTCCTAATGTCGCTTGGAAGTTGGACGTGGGGCGCAGTTGGTCCCAGGATGTGGTGGCTTTATGTTATTGCCACCGTACTCATGCTCATGGGAGCGGTGGTCTGCCTGGTTTTGGATTACATAGAACAACCCCTCTTCCTCACAGTGGACTACATAAAATTCGCTGCGTCCGCCGTCGCAATATCATTCCCAATTGTCGTTCTAAAAACAGGGTGGATTGGATTGGCCTACAAGCTACTCAGTGGGCGAAACTAAAACCTGCATGCCAATCAGCGAAAATCTATTTTTAACTGTATCTACCGGCGAGAAGTATTTAGCGTAGACCCAAGCGAGGTTTGCCCCGAAAAGCGGCAGCCCGCGGCATTCCACGATACTACGCATTTTTGGGCGCGGCGGCGGTGGCGCGGCGGTAGAGGAGCTGGATGAATTCGGTGAGCAGGGCGGCTTCGCCCGTTTCGAGGATGATGCTGATTTGGCGCCAGAGTTCGCGGCGGGCATTCATGGCCTCTGCCGCCGCCACTACGCCCGCTTCGGTGAGTTGTCCGCCGGTGCCGAAGCGGCTGTAAAGCTCGTCGAAGTCGGCATCGGACCAGCGATCGAAGATATCGCCGCGCGCAGCGACGACGCTTTCCACAAGCGTGTTCGTGGCACGATCGAATCGCTGCCGGGCGGTTTGGCCCGGCTGGTGGAACAGCTCGTCGACTTCCACGCCTAGTCCAGCGGCGAGCTTCGTGAGTGTGCGGGCGTGTGGATTGTTGAGCCCGCGTGCCAGACAGCGCACCGTGCGCTCGTCGAGACCGCTGGCGCGCACAACGTCGTCAAACGTCAGACCGTGGCGGGCCATCAAGCGCCGCAGGTTGACTGCGATGGCGCTTGCGCTGCCGCCGGGCGTCGATTTGGACAGGGAGATCATGCGAGTCGCCCGTTATCTCCGCGCATCGAGACCGAACTTTTTTGAACAGGAGGAAACAGAGGTAGCAGAGCTGAGATTCCAAACTTCTGTGCTCAGGTGCTCAGCCGAGATAAACAAACTCTGATGCCTCTACGTCCTCTTAATAAAATTTGTATGTACAGACGTATACTGCATGGCAAATCGGCTGTCAAGGGGGTCGCATAGTGGCGGCGGGCTGAAAAGGCAGCTAGAATCGCAGCGTCCACGAGTTGTCGCGTCGAATCAAGCTGTTGTCGGAAGGAATTTCGTCCATGACTCATCACCTGAAACCGTTGTGGATTGCCGTCGCCCTGGCAATGTTGGCAGCGGGCGACGCTTTGGCCTGGGAGCCGGCCAAGGGGCCGCTGGCGACGCGTTGGGCCAAGGATGTTTCTCCGGAGCGGGTGTGGCCCGAATACCCGCGGCCGCAGATGGTGCGCGAGGACTGGGTGAATCTCAACGGGCTTTGGAACTATGCCATCCGGCCGGCGTCGGACGAAAAGCCATCAGAGTGGGACGGCGAAATCCTGGTGCCGTTCGCGGTTGAGTCGGCTCTTAGCGGAGTGAAAAAAGGCGTGCAGCCGCATGAGCGGCTGTGGTACCGCCGGAGTTTCACGCGGCCGCAACTCGACGAAGACGAGCGGCTATTGCTGCACTTTGGCGCCGTGGATTGGAAGTGCACCGTTTGGGTCAACGGCGAGCAGGTTGGCGAGCATACGGGCGGCTACGATCCGTTTACTTTCGACATCACCGACGCGCTCCAAGACGGCGAGAACAAAATCGTCGTTGCCGTTTCCGACCCAACGGATACGGGCAATCAGCCGCGCGGCAAGCAAGTGCTCGCACCGCGCGGCATCATGTACACGGCGGTGACGGGCATCTGGCAGACGGTGTGGCTGGAGCGCGTGCCGGAGCGGCACATCGAGTCGCTGCGCATTGTGCCGGACATCGATCGCGGCGTGGTGACCGTCAAAGTAAGCACGACGGCGGATGAACGGGAAGTTGTGCGCATCAAGGCGCTGCGCGACGGCGGGGCCGCTGGCGAAGCGCAAGGCGCCGCAGGCGCGGCGATCGAAGTTGCCATTCCGAATGCGGTGCTGTGGTCGCCGGATGAGCCGAAGCTGTACGACCTCGTCGTGGAGTTGGTTGACGGCGGTCAAACGGTCGATGCGGTCACGAGCTATTTCGGCATGCGCAAGATCGAAGTCAAAAAAGATGATGAGGGCATCAATCGATTGTGGCTTAACAATAAGGTGGTGTTCCAATACGGGCCGCTGGATCAGGGTTGGTGGCCGGATGGGTTGTACACGCCGGCCAGCGACGAAGCGATGAAATTCGACATCGAGATGACGAAGCGCCTGGGGATGAACATGGCCCGCAAGCACGTGAAGTATGAATGCGACCGCTGGTACTATTGGTGCGACCGGCTGGGGCTGTTGGTGTGGCAGGATATGCCGAGCGGCAATGTTGGCCGGCGCGCGGAGAGCCGGGCCAACTTTCGGCGCGAGCTGCAGGCGATGATCGATGCCTTGCACAACCACCCGTCGATCGTGATGTGGGTGCCATTCAACGAAGGTTGGGGGCAGCATGAGACGCCCGAGGTCGTGGCGTGGGTCAAGGAATATGATCCGTCGCGGCCGGTGAACGAAGCCAGTGGCTGGCA
>DATFGJ010000623.1:0-4358 GCA_035249585.1 Lacipirellulaceae bacterium | reverse complement strand
GGGAAAGGGACGTCGCAGCACTTGTTGGTGTGCGGCAAAACCGGTTCCGGTAAGAGTACGTTTTTGCATGCCCTCATTACAAACGCCGCGCTGCTCTATGGTCCGGACGAGGTCGAGTTTTACCTGATCGACTTCAAGAAGGGCGTCGAGTTCAAGACCTACGCCACGCACAACCTGCCGCATGCCCGGGCGATCGCCGTCGAGTCGGACCGCGAGTTCGGCTTAAGCGTGCTCGAGCGTCTGGATGCCGAGCTGCGACGGCGCGGCGACTTGTTCCGAGCTGCCGGCGTGCAGGACGTCCCCGATTTTCATAAAGCGCGGCCCAAGGAACACATGCCACGCGTGCTGCTGGTGGTCGACGAATTTCAGGAGCTGTTCGTGGAGGACGACAAGCTCGCGCAAGACTCGGCGCTATTGCTCGACCGCCTGGTGCGGCAAGGCCGGGCGTTCGGAATTCATGTGCTGCTGGGCTCGCAAACTCTCAGCGGCGCGTATTCCCTCGCGCGAAGCACGATGGGCCAGATGGCGGTGCGCGTCGCGCTGCAGTGCAGCGAAGCCGACGCTCATTTGATTCTCAGCGATGAGCGCAACGAGGCGGCGCGGTTTTTGAGCCGGCCCGGCGAGGCCGTATACAACGATCAGAACGGTTTGCTGGCGGGCAACAGTCCATTCCAAGTCGTGTGGCTGCCTGAGGCGAAGCGGATCGAGTATCTGCGGCACGTCGAAGCACGGAGCAGGGAGCACGGAGCGGGGAGTAAAGAAACAATCGTGTTTGAAGGTGATCAACCCGCCGATCCGGCTGACAATTATCAGCTGCGTGCAGCGTTGCTGGAAGGAGAATCGGGTCCGGCGGTGGGGCCGCAAAAGGCATGGCTCGGCGCGGCGGTGGCGATCAAGGAGCCGACCGCGGCCACGTTCGCGCGGCACGCCGGCAGCAACTTGCTGGTGGTCGGCGCCTGGGAGGAATCGGCGCTGGGCGTGATGGCGAATGCGGTGATTGCGCTTGCGGCACAGAGCAGAGCAGGGAGCCACCCAGAGGGTACCCGGCAGGGAGCAGAGAGTCAGAATGCTTTTGATACTCCTCGCTCCCCGCTCCCTGCTCCTTGCCTCTACATTCTCGACGGCACGCGGCCCGAATCGCCCGAGGCAGGCGCATGGCAGCGCGTCGTGGGCTCGCTTCCGCACAACATCGAGCTCGGCGGTCCGCGGGATACGCCGCGCGTGATTGGACAATTAGCGGCCGAGCTTGCTCGGCGCGAAGCGGCCGGCGAAGAGAATGCCCCGCCCCTTTACCTGGTGATCTTCAATGGCGGACGGTTCCGCGACCTGCGCCGCGGCGAAGACGATTTCAGTTTCTCCACGGATCGCGACAAGCCGGCGACTCCCGACAAGCAGTTTGGCGAAATCCTGCGCAGCGGCCCGGCTTGGGGCATCCACACGCTCCTGTGGTGCGATTCGTACAACAACGTGACGCGCCTGTTGGACCGCATGATGCTGCGCGAGTTCGAAATGCGCGTGGCATTTCAGATGAGCGCGGCGGACTCCTCGAGTTTGCTCGACAACCCGGCGGCAGCGAAGCTGCGCCAGCATCGCGGCCTTTTGGCGAGCGAGGATTTGGGCACGCTGGAAAAATTCCGGCCGTATGGCATGCCAAGCGACGCGTGGCTCGAAAAGGTCAGGCAAGCGCTAGTTGAGCGACGAAGTCTCGACGGCGTGTAGCCGCCGGCGCGAGCCCCCGACATTGGTGTTACTTTGCCTCCGCCGACTGGGCGAACACTTTGGCGATGACTTCTTCCAGCGGCGGGTCTTCGACGCTGACGTCCTCCAGCGTGTGGTTGGCGAGCACCGAGGAGAGCACTTCGGAAATTTGCTGGCGGTCGACGCGAAGCTTGACGCGCGGCTCGGTGATTTCGAGGACTTCGCCGTAGCGGCTGAAGTCGCGAGGCAGTTGGCCATCGCTAAACAGCAGTGTGAGCACCTTGTGGCTGCTGAAGCGGTCGGTGATGCCCGAGAGCGAGCCGTCGTAGACGATCTGGCCGTGGTTGATCACGACCACGCGGCTGCACAGCGCGGCCACGTCTTTCATGTAGTGGCTGGTCAGCAGGATCGTGATGCGGCGGGCTTCCTGGTAGTGCTTCAAGAAGCGCTGGATGTTGTGCTGGGCCACAACATCCAGGCCGATGGTGGGCTCGTCGAGGAACAGCACTTCGGGCGAGTGCAAGAGGGCGGCCGTAAGTTCCATCTTCATCCGCTCGCCGAGCGACAGCTCACGCACCGGTTGGTTGAGCAGGTGCTTTACATCGAGAAGTTCGACTAGCTCGTCTTGCGTGCGCATTCGCGCACTCGGCTCAATGCCATAGATCTGTTCGTGGAGGCGGAACGACTCGGCGGCGGGCAGGTCCCACCAAAGCTGGTTCTTCTGGCCCATCACCAGGGCGAAGCGGCGACGGTAGGCGTTCTCGCGCTCCCACGGCACGTAACCGAGCACGCGCGCCATGCCGGCCGTCGGGTTGATGACACCGGAGAGGAGCTTGAGCGTAGTGGTCTTGCCGGCGCCGTTCGGGCCGAGAAACGCTACGAACTCGCTTTCGTCGACATCGAGATCGATGCCGCGCACGGCCTGGACCTCGCGGTACTCTCGGCGGAACAGACCAGTAAAGGCGGCCCGCAGGCCCTCTTTCTTCTGATAGACGCGGTATGATTTCTTGAGGCCGCGGATTTCGATGACGGACATAGCCGGGTGATTATAGGCGGCGGCGAAACGGCCGGACAGGGCGCAAGGCGAATGACAAAATGACGAATGACGAATGTCGAATGACTAACGGGCTTCGTTCGTCATTCCGTCATTCGTCATTCTAGCTTGTTGGAGTAGCAGCCCGATGCCAGCCGTGGCATACTACGTCGGCCAACCTGCGTGAACTCGTCCATACTGCCACTGCCATGTCGCTGTTGTCTCGAATGAACGCGAGATTCGGACGCTACGCGATACCGAATCTGACCCTGCTGCTCATCGTGGGGCAGGTGTTTTTGTATGTGGCGCAGCAGCTGACTGCGCCGCAGGCCGGCGGCGACGTGCTGGAAAAGATTCGCATGTATCCGTCCGACGTGCTCGATGGCGAGGTTTGGCGGCTGGTTACTTTTATCTTCACGCCGCCAGAGGCGAACCTCATCTTCGCGTTCTTTTTCTGGTACCTGTTTTATCTGATGGGCACGACGCTGGAGAGCGTGTGGGGCGCGTTTCGCTACAACGTTTTTCTGCTCGTGGGGTACCTGGCGTCGGTGGGCGCGGCTTTCGTGCTGTACTTTGCCCAGCCCGCGATTAATGAGCCTGCCTCAATTGTTTTTCTCCAGGGCACGGTGTTCCTGGCGTTCGCACGGCTATACCCGGATTTTTCGCTGCTCATAATGTTCATCTTGCCGGTGAAGATCCGGTGGCTCGCGCTTTTGACGTGGATTTTATATGGATGGAATTTCTTGTCCGGCGATGGGATGAGTCGCGTCATGATCGCGGCTTCTGTTCTCAATTACTTTTTGTTCTTTGGCAGCGAAATCTGGGGCGACATGAAACAAGGGCACAGGCGGATGCGGAACCAGACCAGCGCGGTCAAAGCGCCGCAGCGGCTTGTGCACAAGTGCGCGGTGTGCGGGCTCACGAGCGAAGAGGCGCCGCAGACTCAGTTTCGCTATTGCTCGCGATGCGACGGGGAGCGCTGCTATTGCCCGGAGCACTTGCGCGACCACGAGCATGTCGTGCGGCACGCCGAGCCGGCGGTCGAGCGGCACGCCTAGGCGGCGTCGCGCACGGGTGGCTGGGGCAACGCCCCAGGAGCCGGCAAATGCTTGGGCAACGCCCCAGGCCCGCCGATCTCCGTCGCCGCGGATGGCCGAAACAGCGCGTCGATCAAATCGATGGTGCGCGACGTCGCGCCAAGCTGGCTGTTTACGAGTTGCTGAGCGCGCCTACCAAGTGCTGCCGCGTAAGCGGGATCATCGAGGCAGCGGCGGACGAATGCTTCGAGAGCCGATGCATCTCGTACGATGACGGCGCCCTCGGCGGCCACAAGCGACGCGACGATGTCACGGAAGTTCCACGTGTTGGGGCCGAATGCGACGGCGGCGCCGTAAGCGGCCGGCTCGATCATGTTCTGTCCGCCGCGGCTGCCGAAGCTGCCGCCGACGAAGGCGATTTGAGCGGCGCCCCACCAGGCCGATAATTCGCCAATCGTGTCGACCAATAGAACCCGCGCGGCAGCCCCCGGCTTTGCCGGGGGTTTTGCAGGCGCATTTACATCAACACGCGCAACAGCACTTGTCGCGTCTAAAACCCCCGGCAGAG
This sequence comes from Lacipirellulaceae bacterium, assembly GCA_035249585.1. Classification (GTDB taxonomy): domain Bacteria; phylum Planctomycetota; class Planctomycetia; order Pirellulales; family Lacipirellulaceae; genus JABDGM01. The sequence goes on along the minus strand of DATFGJ010000623.1, from coordinate 22 downwards.
CCGGGGGCTGACTTACGAACTC
>DATFGJ010000622.1:0-3900 GCA_035249585.1 Lacipirellulaceae bacterium | reverse complement strand
CAAGCGCGAGGTCGCTAGGCTGCCCGGCGGGCACTCCATCGCATTTTCGCCCGACGGAAGACGGCTGGCCATTAGTGGCGGAGAGGAGAAGGCAGTTGGCGTCTGGGATTTGGAAAGTCGACGTCAGCTTGTCGCGCTTGCTAGCGATGGCTCGGGAGGTCGCGGCGTTGGATTCTCGCCGGACGGAAATGTAATTGGGGCAGTAAACTCTCGTGGCGACATGTTTCTGTGGCGCGCGCCGACGTTCGAGGAAATTGCGGCGGTGGAGGCGAGACGACAAAAAGAGAATCGAGGCACGATGACACCATCGGGCGAAAAAGCCCTGTTTACCTCGGCGCCGGAGATACCGGATCGACGGATGCCCGATTCTCACGAGAAGCAGCAAAAACTTCAAGCGGCGGCGCCCGAGAGGAGATTGCATTGAGTTACTCACGCCGCGGTTTTACGTTGGTCGAGCTCTTGGTCGTGATTGCGGTCATCGGCATTTTGGTCGCCTTACTGTTGCCAGCCGTGCAAGCGGCACGGGAGTCCGCACGCCGCACCCATTGCGCCAATAACCTGAAGCAACTGACGGTGGCCGCGCACCATTACCACGACACGCACGGCAGCTTTCCCCCTGCCTTCATTCTCGTCCCGACAAAGGGCAGTTTCGCCGGCGGGACAACGCTCTGGGTGGAACTTTTCCCCTACCTCGAGGAGCAAAACCTGCAATGGGCCTGGGATTACAGCGATTACCGCAAAAACCTCCGCGGCGGGCGGAACGCTACCTCCGCTCTGATGATCAAGGTCATGCTCTGTCCGTCGCACCCGCTGCTCGAAAATCCGATCGATTGGACCAACATCTCCCAACACTGGTCCAATCTGGCCTGGGCGGATGGGTTTTACGCCGCCTCCCATTACGGCGGCAACGGCGGCACGCTTCCGTTTAATTTGGTCTTTAATTCCGTCTTGGCCCCCTCCCAGGATGGCGTGTTCTTCCAGTCCAGCCGCGTACGCCTGGCGGATATTACGGACGGCACGACGGGCACCTTCCTTTTTGGCGAGCGCTCGCATGAGGATCCCGAGTACGATCGCCTCACCGCGGCCTTCGATCCCGGCTGGGGCCCACTGGTCAAATGGGGTGGCTGGGGCTGGGCGGGCGCCTCGGGCGGGTCGTGCGCAACCAATTCTCTCGGCACTCCCGTGCCTATCAATTACCGTGTACCGCCTCTCCCCAACGCCGGTGATCAGCGCTGGAAAATGTTTCGCCTTTCGGCGTTCGGCAGTGATCATCCGGGCGGGGCCACCTTCGCCTTTGCCGATGGCTCGGTGCGTTTCATCGCGGATGACCTGCCACTGAAACAATTGCAGGCACTTAGCACGCGCGCCGGCGAAGAGGTAACCGAAGTGCCGTAGAGAAAATCGTAAACAACACAAACAGACAAGTAGGGTTTTTCGGGGGGTGCCCAATGCTGTTGTCAAGCTACGACTTACGCTCTCGCGCCGCACGCGAGCGCTCTTTGAGAAAGCGCCGGATTTCAGCCCCGAATTCTCCGGCCGTGGCGTAGCGCTCTTCCCGGTTGCTCGCCAACGCCTTCATCATGATGCGCTCCAGCTCGCGGTTGAAGTCAGGCCGCAAATCGCGCGGTGATCTGGGCTGGCCTGATGCGATTTCGCGGATCGTTTGCCAGCGGTCGTCCTGATTGATTTTGTGCGGGTGCTTCCGCACCAGCATCACGTACATGATCACGCCCAGCGCATAGATATCCGAGCGTCCATCGAGCGACTCGTTCTGACCGCGGGCTTGCTCGGGCGACATGAACAGCGGAGTGCCGATGACGCTGCCGTCCATGGAGTGCACGGCCGAATCGTCGGCGCCGGTCTTGAACATCCAGCGGGCCAAACCGAAATCAACCAGCTTCGGCTTTCCGTCTTCCGTCATCATAATATTGGACGGCTTCAAGTCCCGATGCACGACACCCTGCTTGTGAGCGTGATCGAGCGCGTCGCACACCTTGGCGAGCAGGTAGATCAGCACGGCGGCGTTAGGCTTCTTCTCCTGGACATACTTCTCCAATGTGCCGCCTTTCACGAACTCCATCGAATAATAACCCAGTTTCTTATCGATGCGGCTATCGTGAATGCGGGCGATATTCGGGTGGTTGAGCTTCTGCATCAGCTCGATTTCGCGGGCAAAGCGGCCGAAGACTTCCTCCGTCGCCAGGTCGACGCGAATAATCTTTAGCGCCACGGTTTGGCCGGTCTTTTGATGCAGCGCCTCCCAAACCGTGGCGAACACGCCTTTGCCGAGCATCCGTTTCACGTCGTAACCGTCGATGCGGGGCACAGTCCATTCCTTGGGCGGCACAAGGTTCACGATGCGTTCGGCCGCCGCAATACGGCTTCGCAGCACGGCCGGCTCGATCGGCTTGGTGAGATAATCGTCGGCTCCGGCGTCGAGGCCGGCGACCATGTCTTCCTGCGCATCCCGGCTGGTAAGCATCACGACGTAGGTGAATGGGTGATCCGGATCGCGTTTCACACGGTGGCAGACGTCGATGCCGTTCATGCCGGGCATCTCCCAATCGAGAATCGCCAGCCGCGGCGTGTCATCGCGGCGAAGAATTTCCCAGGCCTTCGCGCCGTCCTCAACCACAATCGGCTCATGGCCCCATAGTTCGGCATTGCGCTTGAGCATGCTGCGCCAAAGCGGGTTGTCTTCGGCAATGAGAATTTTCATGGCGGCTCTCCCAGCGCGTCGCACAACCGATTGATTTGCCGACTACAACTAGTCTCAAACCGGGGGGCTAGCGCCCCGCGGCTGATCAGATCAGACGGCCGGTACCCTCTGGGTGGCTAGCGTCCGGTTAGCTCAGGTGGTTCTGAAACTACTTCTGGTGAACTCGCAGTTCTTGAAGCAGCTGTTCGATATGCCTTTGAAGTTCCGACCAGGCCTCCGCATATTCTTCCAAGTTACCGTCGCGCGCCATCATTTCAATGCGTCGCGCCGCCGCCGTCGCAGCTTCCGCGGCGAATAGCGCCACTGAGCCCTTCAGAGTGTGTGCCGCGCGTGCCAGCACCTCCATATCGCCCGACGCGTGGGCGGCCTCGATTTCGGCCATCTGCTTGGGACACTCCGTGGCAAATAACTCGATCATCTCGTTTAGAATGTCCTGGCTGTCGCCGACGTTTCGCAACGCCTCCTCGCGGTCGAACGCTTGTGAACCGGCTCGTTCACCTGATTCTGCAACAGGACTGGAATCGCCGGCCGCGCGCTCGACTCGTTCCACGGCAGCGAACAACTCCCGAGGACGAAACGGCTTGGCTACGTAGTCATCCATCCCGGCGGCCAGGCAGCGTTCGCGGTCACCTTTCATCGCATGCGCCGTCATCGCAATGATCGGAGTATGGATTCCCGACCTCGATTCTGACTCTCGAATGGCGGCCGTGGCCGCAAACCCGTCGAGCACCGGCATCTGCACGTCCATCAAGACCAAATCGAACGTTTTCTCGCGGCATGCTTCGACCGCGCGCTGTCCATTATCGACCGCCGTGACATGGTGACCTCGCTTTTCGAGCAAGCCCACGGCCACTTGTCGATTCACGACGCCGTCCTCAGCCAACAGAATTCGCCGCGGCACAAAGTGCTCGCAGCGCCCCGCGGCGAGCGCATCCTGCGGGCGTTCGTCCGCGCGTGCTGTTCCCAACGCACTCGTGATCGCGTTCAGCAACACCGACTGCGTAACAGGCTTTGTGATGCAGCGCGACACTTGCAGAGACGCGGCACGCGACTTGTCCTCCGGCCGCGCGGCCGACGATAGCATGATGATCGCGAGCCCGCGAGCCGAAGGGCGGCTTCGAAGTTCGCGCACGAGTTCGAAACCATCCATGCCGGGCATCATCACATCGATCAGCGCGAGC
>DATFGJ010000621.1:0-2068 GCA_035249585.1 Lacipirellulaceae bacterium | reverse complement strand
TCAAGACAATCTGGGCGTGAGCAAGGGGGCGTGAGCAAGGGGACAGGCGCATTTTGCCGAGCGGCGTTCCTGGCGGTTTAATTCCATTATGTTAGCAGCTTTAAGTATCTCGATTGCGACTATCATAGCGGCCGGCGCGGCAAGCGCCACAGCAATTTTCGGCCTGTAAACACGTGCCTGCGACACTCAAATCGACTTGCCGGACGGACCGCCGGGATGCATCCGGCCATACTTGCTGCGGTAGAGATAACCCACCCGCCGCGTCGAAGTTGATCCATCTCATCTCCCCTTGTGCGGCAAGAATTCGACCGCTTCTTTCTCCGACAGCCGACGCATATACGTGCATTTGCAAGTCGCCGCGCGGTATAATCGCTCCTGATTCGCATGTGCTTCTCTTGGCGAAGCCACAACAACCTTGTTAACTCCTGGAGTGCCGTCATGAAACGATCGAGATTCCTGCGCGCTTTCTTCCTTGCGGCGACTCTCGTGACGGCCCGCCAGGCGGTTGGTGCAGAAGGCGAATTTTCCGAGCTGCTGAAAAAGGTTCCGGCAACGCCGAATGTGATCGTCGTTCTGAACGCCGAGAAGATTTTTGCGAGCGAAGTCGCCATGGCGGGCGGCTGGAAACAACAATATGGCTCCACCTATGCGGATACACCGCTTTTGATGCCGCCTTCGGCCCAGCAGTTTGTGTTGGCCGCGGACTTGGACCTGGCCCGCTTACATCCGCGTTGGCAAGCCGCCGTGATGCGCCTGGCTATCAATCCGTCGAAAGAGTTGATCGCTCGCAACATCGGCGGCGAGGCCGGTGAGCTGGCGGGCCTCGATGTGATCTCGACCGCTCACGGGGGCATCATCGTCCGCTTCGCGCCAAATATTTTCGGCCTCAGGCAGCCAGGCGACCGGCAAGCGATGAGCCGCTGGATTCGAGAAACGAAATCCGGCGATGGCGGCCTCTCGCCCTACTTAGAGGCCGCAGCCAATGTGCCCGACCGCGTCGGCACCGAAATCATCATGGCGCTCGACTTGACCGACGCTGTCAGTCCCGACCGAGTGGAAGAGCGCATGAGCCAATCGGCCGTGCTTAAGGACAGCTCGATCGATCACAAAGCCGCGGCCGAAGCCTTGGCGAGCCTTCGCGGCCTGACGCTTGGGGCGCGCGTCACAAATCGCGTGCACGGTGTGCTGAGAATCGACTTCGGCCGCGATGTGAGTGCTTTGGCCGACGTGGCGAAGCCGCTGCTGCTCGAAACATTGGGCGACGCCGGAGCGGCCATCGACGAGTTTGCCGAATGGAATGCGAAGGTCAGTGGCAAACGGATATCCCTCGAAGGCGATCTAACCGAGGACGGGCTGCGACGGCTGTTCAGCTTCCTGGAAATCGACGCGACCGCCGTCCACGCCGATGAAGCGAAAACCGCCTCGTCGGATGATCCGCAGGCGCCCGCGGTTGACGCGTACACGTCGTTGCAATATTTCCAGTCCATAAATCGTTACCTCCACGACCTGAAACGCGAGCGCGGCGCATCATCGTATTACACGATCGCCGTCTGGTTCGACAAATACGCCCGCCGCATCGATCGCCTGCCGATCCTGCATGTGGACAAAGACCTCGTGGATTACGGGAAGCGCACGGTCGGCCAGTTGCGTAACTGCGTCGATGCGATTCGAGGCGCGGGCATCAGCTCCGGCGCCCGCTCCGCACAGATTACCGGCAGCGTCGGATATGGATATGACGGATACTCGTACGATCCATACACCTTGTATGGCAACGCCTCAAGCCGCGCGCAGGCCCAGGTTGGCGCGGTCGAAGCGGAGCGCCGCGCAATCCGCCGCGCGGAACAAGGCCAAAGCTCAATGGACGTGCGCGGGATCATTCGCCAGATCGAAGACGACACATCGAACATCCGCCGTCAAATGACCGAGCGCTACAACATCGAGTTCGAAGCGGTGCCAAAGCGTTCGGCGGCGAAATAATTGAGGGCGCCAGCGTCGGCTCGAGCGGCGTCGTGATGTTAGAGATTCCAACGGCCAACCGGTGCTCATGAAAGAGCCCAAGGTCGAATTC
>DATFGJ010000620.1:0-3692 GCA_035249585.1 Lacipirellulaceae bacterium | reverse complement strand
GAATCAGGACGGCACCCAGATCGGCGATCGAATCGGCGATGGCCGACGATATGCCACCGCGCGGCTGATCGTTGGCCCGTGAATTGGCGGATGCGCTCGACATGGGGGAGGTAGTAGTTGCCGCGAGCCGAGCGGCATTTTCAGCTATCGTTATCCGTCTCGGCTCGACGGACTCTACCGGCGCGTACCGCCCCCCTGGCGTACGCCACTAGGTGTCGGCGTGGCAAACCCTGTCACTTAAGTAAAGTTTATGGTCGAATAGCCGCAGGTGAAGGCGGCGAATGCACTGCTGGCGGATTTACATAGCCGCCCATCTTGGGCCGGCACTCAGAATCGACCTAACTTTTCCCGGCCAGAATTGCCGGGCTATGTGTGTCCGGGCAGGGAGAATTTCTTTGACCTCGGCCGACCTATTACGTCTCTCCTTGGTAGCGGAACTGGGCGAAGACCGAATACCAGTCGCCGCTCTGGAGCTACCACTGCGCGCTCGCGCGAGGACCGAGCCCACGGTGACGCCATCCTCATTCGACGCGCTCGAAGAGCTCCTGGCTACCGTGTACCGCTATGCGCTGCGATTGACTGGAAAAACTGAGCTGGCCGAAGACCTGGCTCAAGAGAGTTTGCTGCGCGCTTGGCGGAACCGAGCCAAGTTGCGGGATGAGCGTGTCGCACGCGTGTGGCTATTGCGAATCGCCACGAATTTATGGACGGACGAGTTGCGGAGGGGAAAGTCTCGGCCGCGCATATTGGATAGCGAACCGCCATGCACCAGGCCGACTCCCGGAATCGTGGCAAATGAAAAGGAGAACGTGACGCGGGCACTGGCCGCAATGGACCAGCTACCGCAACGCCAAAGGCAGGTGCTGTACTTGATCAGTTGCGAAGGATTTTCGCATAGCGAAGTGAGCGAGGTGCTCGGCATCGGTCTTCCGGCAGTGAAGGCCAGCCTGTCGCTGGCCCGCAAGGAAATGCGGCTTCGACTGAAAGACGTTTACGATGAAGTATGCGGCCGGCGGCCCTGCCGAGAGATGCAATGAGCGTTGAGTGCGAGAACTTGGATGCATTCCTGGCAGGCGATTTGTCGCCGGTCGACAGCAATCGTTTTGAAGCGCATCTCCATAGTTGCGATGCGTGCCGCGAGGCGATCAACGAGCAGCGCTGGATTGACGCGCTTCTCGGCTCTCCGGAGCGGCTTGTTCTTGAACCTGTGTCATCGGCGCTGACCGGACCGGTGCGAGATTCCATTCTGTCGCGCCGCCGGCAGTCGCGGCTGGTCGCTTGCGGTTTAGCCGCGGCGGCTGTGCTGGTTATCGCCGTGGGTTGGACGACCGTGCTCAACGGGCCCGCGAGGGACCCGGTCGCTCATCAAGTTGCGGAGACCGCCGTCCGCGATAACGAATCCTCCCCTCGCCCCTCCGTACAAGGGAGGGGAAGTGAGAAGCCGCCGCGATCTGTTTTTGTCGGTGGGCCGGACGTGATTGCCGTGCCTGTCGCATCGCGGCATCCGAATGTCACGATCGTTCGCGTATATCCGACGTATCCATCAAGCATAGCGTCGCCGTCCGCGAGCGATGAATCCGATGCTGATTATTTCAATGGAGGTTAATCATGAACATGTTTTCGAAGGTCAGGCGTTTGGGGCTGCATCACGTTTGCGTAGTTGCGTTCGCCTGTGCCGCTTTCACAGATCAGGCGGCCGGTCAACGATCAGACGGACGGGAAGACAAGGACCAGATTGATGCCGAATCGTCGTCTTCGGACGATGAAAAGGCCTTGCTCAAAGTAATCGAAGAGCAGCGCCGAGCGGCCGAAGCGCAGCGTGCCGAGGCTACGGAACAATATCGCCGGGCAATGAGCGAGATCGAACAAGTGCGCCGGCGCGGCTCAGACGAAGCCCAAGCAGAACTTGCTAAGGCAAAAGAGCAACTCGAAATGGCCCGTACCCAGCTGGCTGAGATTGCCGCCAAGCAGCAGCAAGAACTACAAACGCAGGCCGAGCCGCTGCCGGAAAACACAATACTTCGGATTTACCACTTGCAGCATGTTAAGCCGCAAAACCTAGCCGCCGTTCTCGCACCCATCTTTCGCAACAACGCGCCACGCATCTCCATCGACGACCGGTCGAATGCGTTACTTGTTGCCGGCAATGAGAAGCAACTCTCCATCGTCGAAGAACTGGCTCAAACTCTCGACCGGGAAATCCCTGAAATTGCAGAGGAGCAGAACAATCAAGAAACACTGCAAGTGCGCATCGTGTGGCTGTTGGACATCAACGATGGTATGGAGCCGACCGACAAATTGGTGAGTCCGCAGGTTGTCGAGGCCCTTGGCGAGCTTGGATTCGAGCATCCCAAAGTCGTCTGCCAGCAGGTGACGACATTGACCTTGGGCGAAAGGGACGAGAACCGCCGTAGACGTTTTGGTAACGACGACGAGGACCGCCGCGGACGTTTTAATTTCATGGTTCCCGTGCTGATCCAATCTCAGCCATGGCAACTCGAAGGTCAGGGTGAAATCGCGCCGATTGCCGGCGATCGGTTCAATTTGAAGTTTGATTTGCGCTTTCACCAGGTCGCGACACAACGGCAAGTCCAGCAAGGACAGCTTGGCGGGTCAATTTACACGCCGCTTGGGCACTATACCGTGATGGGAACCACGACATTTGTCGCGCAGACGCCTGCTCCCTTGCCCGATGACAAACAACCGGGCGAGGTCGGAACAGGCGGCGTCGTTCAGAATCAGCATCTCTCGGCGTTTGTCGTTTACCTCGACCGCGCCCGCGAGTTTCCGGCCTCTGGAGCACAAACTGAAGAACGGAACGATGGACGCCGCCGATAGGGCATAGCGTGAGGGCGGGTGCTCCCACCCGACGATAACGCCGTAAATTGCGAGTGCAAACATTCGTCCTACTTAGATTCCATCAAAAACGTGACTAAGTCGCGCAAGTCGGCGATCGAAACTAGCTTTTCCAGACCGCTGGGCATGATCGATGTGGCGGTCGCCTCGCGGACTTCGATCGTCTTGCTTTCCAGCCGAAAGCGCTCGCCTGACGAATTGACGTATTCCTCCGACCCATCGTCGCCACCCTCGTGCATACGCAGTCCGGTGTGCGTCTTGCCGTCGTCCGTGATAAGAAGCCACGGCTGATAGTGCGGAGCGATTTCTTGATCCGGCTGTAGGATCGAAGCGATGAGCTTTTGGCGCGTGCTGCTCTTGGCGATGTTGGTGAGGTCGGGTCCAATCCGTCCGCCGCGGCCGCTGTGCTGATGACAAACGCCGCAACGAGCGCCCACCGGACTGAAAAACAGCCGCTGGCCGGCAGGCAGACTGCCCGGGAGTGCCAGTAGATCGCTCCACGCTTTGATATCGTTCGCCGGCGGTTTCACCTCGTCGGAGACGCGATGCATACCTGCGAGTCGAAGGGCGCGTTGGGCTTCTTCTCGGATGAGCAACCGGTTATCACGGGCGAGATTCTCTAATAGTTCGCGATGCGCTTGAGCAGCTGCACTCAGACCCATGATGGCCTCTACGCGCACGCTGTTAATTTGAGAACTGTCAGTGGCGATCGTTGCCAGCAGCCCAAATCGCTCGGCGTTCGACTGCTGCGCGAGGGAGCGTACGGCCTCTTTCCGCAACTGGCCGTGATCGGACGTCAAGAAATCGCGGATTCGATCAAGCGACAGATACTTGTG
>DATFGJ010000619.1:0-7117 GCA_035249585.1 Lacipirellulaceae bacterium | reverse complement strand
GCGGCGGGCATTCGCCTGTTCTTCGACAAGCCCCTGGCCGACGATCGCTACACGCTTACCGTGTCGGACGCGATCACCGATCCCAGCGGCGTCCAGCTAGACGGCGAGTCGAACGCCAGCCAACCGGGTGAGCCGACGTTTCCCAGCGGCGACGGAATTCCGGGCGGCGACTTCATCGCCCGCTTCACGATCGATTCGCGGCCGGAGATCGGCAGCCGCGTTGGCACCGACATCAATATCGACATCAATGGAAACCGGCTTTGGGATCCAACGCCCGGCGCCGGCGGCGATGCGGCGAATGTCGATTTAATATTCCCGCTCGCACTGGAGAACGAGGACGGCGTCCTCATGTCCGGCGGCTTCGGACCGCACGATCAGCTATTCGCCGGTAAATTTACTCCGACCAATGATGACAACCCAAAGACATCAGGCAACGGCGGCGTGCCAACTCGGCTCTTCGATCAGTTGGCAGCCTATGGATCCTCGGCTGACTTTGGCGGCTTTCGCTGGCTCATCGACACCAACGGCGACGGCGTCGTGCGACTCGGCACGGATATTCTCATGATGCAGCCGGCGCTTCCTGCCGGCATCGGCTTCAATGTCACGACCGCGGTTCCGGTTGCGGGCGATTTCGCGCCCGATGAGCCCGGCGACGAGATCGGACTGTATAACGCCGGCAAGTGGGCGTTCGACACCAACGGCGATCGCGTCATTACCGAAGTCGATCTCTTTATTACGGGGGGACTGCTTGGCTATCCGGTCGTCGGCGACTTCGACGGCGATTCAGAGGACGATCTGGCCGTGTTCAATAGCAACACTTGGTATTTCGACTTGGCGAACGACGGACTCGGCGGCAGCGACACGGCCAGCGGTGCATCGCAACCGCCCGCAGGTCAGGCCGATAGAACGCTCGTGTGGGGCCTGCCGGGCACGCAAGACCGCCCGCTGGCCGCCGACATGGATCAGGACGGCATCGATGACATCGGCCTGTGGCTCCCCGGATCAACAACCGCTGCGGCCACATGGCGCTTCCTGGTTTCGAATGATCGCGCGAAAACGCGGCGCGAGGATGGCAACATCAACACGCTCAATCATGCCTTTACACTGCCACCCAGCGGCAATGATGTCTTCGCCCAGTTCGGCGGTGACAGATGGCGGCCGGTCGTGGGCAACTTCGATCCGCCGCCGCCGGGTTTCAGCGCTGCCGCGAGCGTGCCGCGTGGCGACGACTCGTTGCCGGCTGTTGCTCCGCAACCGATCCACCACGAATTTCAAAGCTCGCGCATCATTGAGCGCGGCGCAACAGAAAGGCGCGTTGAATTCAGCGAAGTTGTGGTTGACGCGGCCTTGGACGACTTAATGCTAGTTGTCGCGCGATGGACTGTAATGACGAATCCGGCCGCAAGTACGCCCGCGGTCGATGACATCAGCACCTCGCGCGATGCGACCGGAGATGTTGAGCAGCCGATTGCGATGGATACTCAAGTGCGGCGGGTGCACTCGAAATTCACCGACGACTTCGCGTAGCATCGGCTGAAACTTGCGGCGCACGCTTCGGTCGTTGTTCATACCACGACCGGCTCAGTTACGGTCACCACCAATTCATCGAAAGACTTATTAAAGTCGTCGTCGCGCACGGTGAGGCGAAGAATGTACGTGCCGGCCTGGCTGAATTGAGCGCGCGTTACAGGCGAGTAAACGTCTTCAAACGTCACCACGCCGGTTCCTCCGGACGACTTCACCCAGCGAATCGTCAGCTCCTCGAGCGGTGTTATGCCGTCTTCCGCGATGGTGCCCGTCAGGTCCAGCCATTGCCCCAGCTCTACGGTGAGGTCCGGGCCCACGTCGACTGTTGGCAGCAAATTCGTCGGCTCCGGGACCGGATGCTGCTCGAGCGGCGGGGCGAGGTGGTAGTTGATAATCAGCTTGGGTCGGAGCGACTTGGTGGCCACCTCGCTTGAGCTCACTTGAACGCCATCGGAGGATACGTAGTCCTGGATGATGATGCCGAAGTTGCGCGACGGTTGATTGACCCAGGCTTGTACCGCGTCGACACCGGCCTCGTTCAGCGCGATGCGATGAATACCCGTCGATGTGGGCGCGAGCAGGCCAAGGACGGCCGTGTCCCGGTCGCCGATGCCCTGCGCTCCGGCGGCGCCCCAGCCCTGGCCGGCCGCGTACTGGTTCCAGCTCGCCGACAGCTCATCCCACGCGCGCTGGAGCGCATAGATTTCAAAGTTCGCGCCGGTCGTGGTGAGCGCGTTCAGCTCGATTGCGGCCGACACGACGATGCTGCTGTTGGGTATCGTGGAAACGTCCCAGCGGAAGAGGGCCGCTACATCCGGCCTGCCGTCGACTTCGAACGAGGCGGCGGTTCCATAATTGCGCGTTTTGTAACCGCTGTTGAGTTTCGTGTCACTCGTCCCGGCGTAGGACAGCGATGGGAACAAGCCGTCCTGGAAGGCGATTTGCTGCGGCCCGTCTGGCGGCGGTGGCGGCGGTGTTTGCGGTACGGTCGGAGGAGTGCTCGGGGCGTTCACAGTGATGGTCACGTCATCGAAGCGTGAGAGCTGGCCGTCGCTCGCGGTTAGCCGCAACACATAGGTGCCGGACGCGCTGAAGCTGGCTGCGGTGTCAATCGCGGTGCCGTTGGCAAACGTCACGGTGCCCGTGCCCGAGATCTTTGCCCACGAGGTGTTGAGCGTGTCGGCCGGCCGGCCATCGTCGCTCACCGTGCCATCGAGCGCCACCGGTGAACCGAAGGCGATCGTGTGATCGACGCCGGCATTTACTACCGGCGGCAGGTTTAGCGGTGCTGCTGTGTCGAAGCTGAACAGCGCACCCTTCGCGCTGCCGCCCGAGGCGAGGAATACGACGTTATCTGTGAAGTTCTGCTTCGTGCTGGTAACATTGTTAACACTGCCGCCGATGAGAACCTGGCGGGCGCCGAACGCGATATTGTCCAGCGGTGAAACGCGATAAACGATATCGCCGCCACCTTCGTTCGTGGTGTAGGCCACGATGAGCTGGTTCGCCGCCTCGCTGAGAACGACGATGGGCCGTGTTCCGCTGCCGTCGACGTGGTATAGGTTGTCCCAAGCACCGTTCGGCCGCCGCACGAGCAAAGCTATTTTCGGATAGCCGGATTTGTCGTAGCTTGTTTTCACAGCGGCATACAGCGTGCCATCCGAAGCCACCGCCACATTGAGATGGTCGTCGGCCATGCCGCCGCCGACGCTGAGCGCCGACTGGCCGGCCGGCACCTCGGGCGCAAGCCACGTGCCCGGCGCCGCGCCGTCGACGTGTATACGGAAGCCGAACCGGTCGCTCGACTGATTCGACCACAGCACGCCGATCCTATCGTTCGGCATGGCGATAATCGCGCTGATGTCGTCGGAGTTGATGCCCGAGGCCACGGTGATCGGCGCGCTCCAGCTTGTGTACAGACCATCGCTGTAGCGAACGTCGACCGTGCTGGACACGTCGTATGCGACCCACATGCGGCCGGTGGAATCAACCTCAAGCGTGGCGGTTTCCACGCTGCTTCCAAGCGGCACGCCAACCAGTTGCGGCCGCAGCGCCCACGGCTCGAATCGGTTATCCGGTCCAGCGTCGTATTGCAACGTGGCCAGCTGCGCGCTGCTGCCGTCCACGAGGAGCACGTGCGCCAGGTCGCCCACAGGCTTCACGTCGGCGTGCACGCTGCTGTTCGACGTGATCTGAAGAGTCGGCGTCCAGCTCGTGCCGTCGAGGCGGAACACCCACGTGCCCGACGAGTTGGGCATCACGGTCCACCATTGGCCGGCGTGCTCCCAGATTTTCGATTGCGGCTTCTCGCCGGTGTTCTCGGAGACCGACAAGTTCGCCAGCGGCATGATGGCCAAAAGCTGTCGCGACTCAAGCGCTTCGTACGCCAACCGGCGTCCATGCGGTCGCGGCGACTTCGGAGTTTTGTTGTTATGAGCTATGAAGCCAAATGACTGGCGGAGAAGACTCAACAGATGCGTCGACATGGGTGCCTTTGCGATGGAAGCGAGCGCGACGCCGGCTCACGAAAAGCCGGCTCGACTTCGAGGTGGGACGAGTGGCGAGGAAGAGGAAGGAGTTGCGTAGAGCTTCCATCATAATTGGGCTGTACGGCTGTCAATCGGGATGGCCGATGGGGCGGATTTTTCCATCGGCAACGGCGCTCGATCCGTTACATCGCGCGCAGAAGGGCGCGCCAGATGAGCACAAAAGAGGGCCCTAGGGGCGGCGGCGGGCACCGATGCGAAGCATTAGTCCGCTGCGAATAGAAATAGCTCTTTGGAGCGACAGTCGAAGAACGCGCGCAGAACAGCCGGACCAGGATGGTCCGGCTAGGTACGAGCCCAAATTAGCCCGGCCATCTTGGCCGGGCAGAAAAAGCACCGAGAAACTAAGCGGCTTTGCGCAGCGGCAGTTCAGAAGACGACTGCGACAGTCGCTGAAAGCCTGGCAGCGGCGTTGCGCCCTCGACGTTCTCGTCGGATGTCGCGGGCTGGCTCGCAGGAAACTGCCCCGACATCTGCCACAGCTTCACTTCCTCGATCCAGCGAAAGAAAGCCTCAAGCGTGGTCACATGCAGCCCAACCCAGCCGCTGCGTATTCCGCCTGGACCAACGATGCCCTTAACAAACGTCGCGATCGATGCCGCCAGCGACGCGGCCCATCGCGGCCGCTCGCCGTCTTGCCAGCGCTGAGCGGCCGCTTGGGTGGATTGATGATCAAGAGAGTTGATCAATTTGCTCACCGTGGAAACAACCGACTGTTGAATTGTGCCTTCCAGCTCGCCGGTTCGCTCGGGATCAGCTGCGATCGTCAGTTCATCGTTGGCCAACGCATAGGAGCAGCGGTCGGCGCAGAGCAAGCGAATTGGCCACGCCGCGGCGCAGCGGCGAAGCGCCATGCTGCGTCCAAAGAACTGCTGCTCGATCGCGATTCGAAATGTATTCTGGCCGGCGCTCCGCGTAATCGCTTCCTGAAGTCGCTTGGCGAGCACCGGCGTGACGAACTCATTCTGATGAAGCACCAGCAGCCACTGGCAATGGCCGGTATCCCTTTGGCACAACTCAAGTCGCTGCACGCAGTCGAACCGGCCGCCGTGGCCGCACGTGCCGATGACGACTTCATCCGCAATGTCGCGCACCGAATCAACGGCTTGTTCGATGTTTGCCCAATTCGGACGCGCGTCGTCGCACAGAATCTGCACCGATAATGTGGCGTCGGCCTCAGCCGCGCGCGCCGCTGCGGCCGAATTCGCTTGCCCGTCAACCTCCAGGCCCAATCGACGTCCGGCCTCGGTGCGTGCCAGCGCGCGGCGGAAAACTTCGCGCGCTTCGAGCTGCTGATGCCAGCCGCGGATGTGCAGCAGCACGTCCAAGTCGGCAAGCTGGCTCTTGACGTGACGCTTAACGCGGCCGCCAATTCGCATTCGCTCCAAGTCCAGGATCCAAACGCGCCCTTCCAGATCGACGATGAAGTTTTCCGGTTTCAGGTCGCCGTGGCTGATGCCGAGCTCCACCATCCGCTGCCAAATGTCCGCGACTTGCCTCGCCAGGTTTTCGAGCGTGTCGGAACTGGCGCGGCCCGAACGAATTAGCCGATAAAGCGAGCTCCCTTCAACGAAGTCTGTGAATAGATACGACCGGTAACCCAGGGGGCCAAGCCGCTCTTCGACCCAGGCCCGCGGCCGCGGCGTGGGAATGCCGCGATCCACCAGGTAACGGCCGAACCGCGCGCAGCGACGTGCCGACGCTTCGCGCCACGCCATTCGCAGCGTGCGCGACATGCCGCCCCACGTGTGCCGTTTGACGACGAGCGGCGGACCCGCGTCCTCGTAAAGCGCTACAATGCAGCGATCCTTCTCCTGCAGCGGCTTGGACGTGAAGACGAGTCGTTCCACGTCTCCCAGCCACAGCGCCTTTTGGAGCTCGGATCGCAATTCTGTGTCGCAACACACAGTGCGCGTCAGCGATTTGCGGCATCTGTAGTCAATCGGGCGGCTGTTCATTTGCACCCAACGAAATAAGCCGCCCTGGCGCATCCTTGCACCGTCGGCGGCTGTTTCAAAGCGTGAGTCCTTTCACGCAAGTAAAATCCACACGGCGCGGTTCGCCATCCGGCTCCCGGCCGGGCACCCGGCAGCCGGTTCAGCCGGGTGCCGGGTCGGCTCTGGAGCTCCGCGCTCAATACGGCCCCAACGGCGGCGGATTATCCAGCAGGAAATCGCGCGGGCCGCGCACCGTGTAGTAGGGATAAGCCGTCTGGGCCACCGGCGGACCCGGGGCGAAGTTGTAAACGTGGTCGCCCGAATTGCAACAACAGCTGGGCGCGGGTTGACCGCAGACGCCGCAGCAGTACCCATTGCCGCACACACCGGCGTAAAACGGCGCCGTCTGCTCGTTGGCGCAATGGCAATCATGACCGCTCACGTAACCATGCGGGTGGCGGTAGCCGCTGCAACCCCAGGCGCCTTTCGCATGGCATGGCGAGCAATCGTACGGCCCAGCCCCGTAGCCGGGCCCGCAGTCTTGCCCGCAATAGCGGCGAAAGAGGCAGCAATTGGAGCAAACTCCGCAGCCGCCGCAACCGTCCACCATACTGCCGTCGCGGCCTGCGTAGTGGCCTTCGCCAACCGGGCGCGGGGCGTGTTGCGACCTGACTACGTGGCATGGCTCATCGCAAGCCTCGCCACACGAATCGCCACAGGCGCAGTTACTTTCAGGAACATGGACGGCTCGGCATCCCGCGGTGGAAAGCACCGCCAGCACGAGCACGGCGAGCGTGCGTTTCATCGTTTCCCCCCTAAGGACCTGGGTCTCGCGGCGGCGCGCTAGATGAGAAAGCAGCAATCGCGCGCCGCGTTCAAGGTCGATACCACTGGTATCGGCGGCATAATCGGCAGAATCCAACAAATCGGAACTGGGGATGCTCGACGCTGGACGCTCGGGTGCCACTGGCCGCGGCGAGTGCTTGCTGAGCGTGGCAAGTTGCAATCGGCATGAGCTAAGCGAGCAGCAGCTTGCATTCAAACGCAAACTGCTGGAAATCGAACCCGACAAATCCGACCGCAAGGCCCTGACATTAGGAACACTGG
>DATFGJ010000618.1:0-16037 GCA_035249585.1 Lacipirellulaceae bacterium | reverse complement strand
CCCGCATCGGCCTCTGGCTCGGGCCCGAGGCCCATCTCGTCCACTACCCGATCGCCGGCGGCCGCACGGTCAACATCGTCGCCATCGTCGCGGAGGACTGGAAGAGCGTCGGCATCGAGCGGAGTATCGGCTTCAGTCAATTCATACAAACGCAGCTCGGGGGGCGCGCCGGCAATTCCGGCTACCAGATGTTTTTCATCAAGGAACAGGAGGCAGAACGGGTTTCCCTTGGTGAGTCGTTTGCCGGTTGCGGAGGCGTCCGGAAACCCAGTAATCACGTCCGTGCTGCGACCCGGGTTGTTGCTCGAGATTTTAACGACGCGCTGCGCTCCGCTGTCGGCGACGAATACCTCGTAGCGTTCGGCCGTGCCACCGGGACGGATCGCCACGCTCGCGGGATGACTCAGGCCAGTTAGGACGGTTTCGACGGAGACTTCGTCAGCGACAGCAGGCCATGCCCGCGACAAAAGAAACATTGCGACCAAAATTCGAATGGAAGTGCACATTCTCGCTTGTTGTTTCGAGAAACGGACGGCGATCGGTCGCAATCAGCCGGAGATGCTGTGCGCATGCTCATAGGCGGCGATTTTGTCTTCGTGCTCGAGCGTCAAGCCGATGTCATCGAGTCCGTGGAGCAGGCAATGCCGGCGAAAAGGCTCGACATCGAACTTAATCGAAAGGCCATGGGCATCGCTGAGCGTGCACGTCTCCAGGTCGGCTGACAGCTCGTAGCCAGGATGGCTGGCCGCGCGGCGAAACAGCTCGTCGACTTGTTCTTCGGCGAGCACGATGGGCAGCATGCCGTTCTTGAAGCAGTTGTTATAGAAAATGTCGGCGAAGCTGGGCCCGACCAAAACGCGGAAGCCCCAGTCCTCGAGGGCCCACGGCGCATGCTCGCGGCTGGAGCCGCAGCCGAAGTTGCGCCGCGTGAGGAGCACGCTCGCCCCCTTCGCCGCCGGCCGGTTCAGTTCGAAATCGGGAATCACTGAACCATCCGGATTGCGAGCCCAGTCCCAGAACAAGAACTCGCCGAAACCCGTACGCTCGATCCGCTTCAGGAACTGCTTGGGAATGATCTGGTCGGTATCGACGTTGGCCCGGTCCATCGCCACGACGCGGCCGGTGTGTCTTGTGAATGGTTTCATCGTAGTTGGAAAACAATGACTAGGAACTTAATAGGTATATGAGCAGCGGCATCCCGACGAGGAAGAACCACCCCATCGCGGCGACCAATATGCCTGGCGATTCCGAGACGAACCGCCAGCCGCCTCGCAAGGCAGTGCTACCTATTTCGTCAGGAAACCATATTAGAGCTAAAGGAATTACCAACATTGCGCAGACCGTTAGGATGTCGTTGATACCACCGTCGGCCGCAATTGCGACGGAACGGACATAAAAAATTGCAATTATCAAACTCGCGAGTTTGCTGGGAGTAACTTGCATCGCAAATCCCGGTTGTTGAGATGCATGCTACCCTTATCTCCACTCGCGAATATCGACGAAATGTCCCGCACATGCAGCGGCTGCCGCCATCGCGGGCGAAACGAGGTGCGTGCGGCCGCCGCGGCCTTGGCGGCCTTCGAAGTTGCGGTTCGACGTTGACGCGCAGCGCTCGCCGGGCGCGAGCTTGTCGGGGTTCATCGCCAGGCACATGCTGCAGCCGGCCTCGCGCCATTCGAAGCCGGCCTCTTTGAAGATGCGGTCGAGGCCTTCGCGCTCGGCCTGCTGCTTCACCAGCCCGCTGCCAGGCACGACCATGGCATTGACGTGGCTGGCCACCTTGTGGCCGTTGACCGCGGCGGCAGCCGCGCGCAGATCTTCGATTCGTGCGTTCGTGCAGGAGCCGATGAAGACGCGGTCGAGCTTCAGGTCGCAAATCGGCTCACCCCCAGAGAGGCCCATGTATTGGAGTGCGCTAGTGGCAGCCTTTTGTTCGTTCGGATCGCTGAAGTCTGCCGGCTTGGGGACGTGCTCGGTTACGGGTACAACTTGCCCTGGATTCGTGCCCCAGCTGACCTGCGGCGCGATCTTAGCGCCATCAAAAACGAGCGACTTGTCGTATTTCGCGCCAGGATCAGTCGGCAGCTTCCGCCAGCGCTCGACCGCGTGGTCGAACTTCGCGCCTTGCGGGGCATGGGGACGGCCGCGCAGATATTCGTATGTTTTCTCGTCCGGCGCGATGAGGCCGGCCCGGGCGCCGCCCTCGATCGACATGTTGCAAACCGTCATGCGGTTTTCCATAGAGAAGTTGCGCACCACCTCACCTGTGTACTCAACGCAATAGCCGCCCCCGCCGCCCGTCGAGATTTGCCCGATGAGATACAGGATGACGTCCTTTGCAGTGACGCCTGCCCCCAGGCGGCCATCAACGCGCAGCTCCAGCGTCTTGGGCTTAGTCTGTAGGAGCGTCTGCGTGGCCAGCACGTGCTCGACTTCGCTCGTGCCGATGCCGAACGCCAGCGCGCCGAATGCACCGTGCGTCGACGTATGGCTGTCGCCACAGACGATCGTCATTCCCGGCTGCGTATAGCCCTGTTCCGGGCCGATCACATGGACGATGCCTTGCCGCACGTCGTGAATATCATAGAGTGTGATGCCAAATTCGCGGCAGTTGGCGCGGAGCGTATCGATCTGCTGTTTGGAAATCACGTCGACGATCGGCAGGCTGCGGTCGGTCGTCGGCACGTTGTGGTCGACTGTGGAGAGCGTCAGCTCGGGCCGCCGCACCTTCCGGCCGCTGAGGCGCAGCCCTTCGAAGGCCTGAGGGCTGGTTACTTCGTGCACAAGGTGCAGATCGATGTACAGGATCGTCTGTCGCCCGGGCTCTTCGTAGACGACGTGCTCGTCCCAAATCTTTTCAAAAAGCGTGCGTGGCTTTGATGACATTGTGGCAGTTCAAACTGAGAATGGGTGGCATGCCGCTTGTCGCGGGAGTGCCTAGTCAACAATTGTAGCTCGTCGCGTACCGGAGAGAAACGTGGCCCGGCCGGGCGACGGGCGGCATCGGCAAAATTAGTCCGAACTCTCGGCCTCTCGGATTCGATCGAGTAATCGCGAAAGTTCTTCGACTCTCTCGGTGTGCTGCATGGCCAAGTTTCGCGTCTCAGCAAGATCATTCTCGAGGTCGTAGAGTTGCGCAACTCCGGACGCGCCTGTTTCCGTTCTGGTATTGGGGTTCACGGCCGGACCACGTCTTGGCCCAATATATTTCCAGTTTCCAACTCGCAGCGCCAGCCCGGCCGCCTGCTCAACCAATGAGTCGCGGCCAACTTCGGTTTGACCCAGCAATGCTGGTAGAACGTCGGTACTGTCGGGGCCTGTGCCTTCGTCTAGATTCTCGCCCACGAGCCGAGCCAGTGACGCGATGAGATCGATTTGCGAAATCAGGGCGCGGGAGCCTCCGGCCTGGACTCTCGCGGGCCAGCGGACAATGAAGGGAACCTGCGTGCCGCCTTCGAACAGGCTTCCTTTTCCACCGCGAAGCGGGCCGCTGGGCCGGTGGTCGCCCACCCTTTCCGCTGCATCGTCCAAGTAGCCGTCGTTAAGAACCGGTCCGTTGTCGCTTGTCAGGATGAGTAACGTATTTTCCGAAAGCCCTAGTGCATCAAGGGCATTCGTTACTTGACCAACGGACCAATCGAGCTGCGCAATTGCGTCGCCGCGGGGGCCCATCTCAGAGGCGCCCTGAAAACGCCTGTGAGGAACACGTGGCACGTGAATATCGTGCGTTGCGAAGTACAAAAAGAATGGCTTGTCGCGGTGCCGCTGGATGAATTCGATTGCCTTGCTGGTGATTACATCGGCCATATCCTCGTCGACCCATCGTGCAGCCTTGCCGCCCGTCATATAGCCAATTCGGCTGATTCCATTGACGATCGTCTGGTCGTGGCCATGGTGCAGCTTCATACGCAGCAAGTCCGGTCGCTCTGCGCCGGTTGGTTCGTCGCCTACTTTGCGGTTGTAGCTGACCTGGATCGGATCCGACGGATCCAGACCAGCGACTTGATGATTCTCGACATACACACAGGGCACACGATCGCCGGTCGCCGGGATAATGAAGCAGTAGTCGAAGCCGATTTCCAATGGCCCTGGCTTGATCTCGTCGTTCCAATCCGGGCGACCAACGCCTAGCCCAAGGTGCCACTTTCCGACGACACCCGTCGAGTAACCTGCGTCCTGGAGCATGGAGGCGAGCGTGGTGCGACCTGGTTCGACGATTAGCGGGGCGTCACCCGGAAGGATGCCGGTTCCTTTACGGCGCCACGCGTACTGCCCGGTCAACATTGCGTATCGTGACGGAGTGCACGTTGCCGCAGCGGAATGGGCATCCGTGAAGCGCAGCCCCTCGTTCGCAATCTGATCAATGTTCGGCGTTCGAACTGCCGTCGCGCCGTAGCAGCCGACGTCGCCGTATCCAAGATCGTCGGCATAAATCAAGACGATGTTGGGGCGCTCGGCCGACTCAACAGCCGTCGTCGGAAATACGATGGCAATCGTAAGAAGATAAACGAGTCTCAACATAGTTGGACAGGAAAAGCCGAGCCGCTGAGCAGTTGTGCCAAAAATACGCGACAATGAGTTCAACCCCGTTGTGTTGATGCGGAGGCATATCGCGTCGAGGGAGCCCTTTACCGTCCAGTCAGCTCGCGGATGAGCTTCACTTCCGCGTCACGGTACGGCCGGCCGTCGGTGTGGAAGATTTCGTGATGCCACGGATCTGGCTCGCCGAGACTCGGCATCTGCCAGGTGGACCAGGGATATTTGGTGTTCGTCTTGCCATCGACCAGGCCCCAGCAGTACGCGGCTATTTTTTCCTTTTTGAAAATCGGGAGGGCGCCTTCGAACGTGCTGCCGTTGCCGCGGGCCATGAATTCTGTGCACAGTAGCGGCCGCCCGTAGGTCTTGAGCTCCTTGATCCGACGCTGGGTGACATCGGTCTTTCCGTAATCGTGGAACGAAATCACGTCGCTTAGCTCAACCGCCGCGCGATGCACCTGATTAAGCTGCTCCGGTTTGTCCCAATGTTCCAAGCGCCACAGGCCGACAGTGAGCGGCTGCGATGGCCGCACGGCACGCGCCCATTGAAATGACAAGCGCACAAGCCGGGCAGCGACTTCGTCCTTGTTCTTCAGCTCGAGCGGGCCGTAGCTATTCGAGTTCGGATTGTCCGGTTCGTTGAACAAGTCCCAGGCGAGCACGCGCTCGTCGTTGGCGTAACGCTTAATGACATCGGACACATACGGCTGCAGCGCATCCTGTTTTTTTGGATCGGCGAGCACGACGCGGCCCGGGCTTTGCACCCAGCCGCTGTTATGCACGCCGGTGCGCGGTCGGCGCTGCGGCCCGCTTTGCGGATCGGGATCCCATACGCCGTCGAAGAGCACGATCATCGGCCGGATGCCGTGCCGCGCGGAAATTTCCAGAAACTTGTCGACTCGCTCGAAAAACGCTTCACGGTCCTCCTGCCATGGCAGCTCGTGAAGAAAAACCCGCACGGTATTGAAGCCAATCGATTTAGCCCAGCCGAGCTCGCGATCGATTGTCTCAGGATCGAACGTTTCCCCTTGCCACATTTCAAGCTGGTTGATCGCGCTGCTGGGGGCGAAATTGCAGCCCACGAGCCATGGCTGCGCGGCGTACCATTCAGCGGCGCGCTCGGGCGTCCAGCGCTCCGCGGCGAGCGCCGCGAGAGGCCGCCACAGTACACAAAGCGCTATGGCGATAAGAAACGTTGTTCGATAGCGCAACAGACAGTTGGGCAATACGTTGATTGGGATCAAGGTTGACTCTCCTGCAGCAGTTAGTTAGGTCGAGTACCCCGCTGAGCATGGCGCATCGCTTCTAGTTCACGTTTGAGCGGCTCCCAATATATCCGATCTGCCTCGCGTTCGCGACTTTCCTCGTCCGCAAGCGCGCTGCGTAGTGCGTTTAAGTCGTTTTGAATCGCGTGCTGAAGCAGCGGCCGCTGCGCCGTCAATTCGTTCGCCAAAGTCGGCTCGCGCACGGCAAGCTCCAACAACATCTGTGGCGTTCGCGACTCGAGAAGCCAGAATCGCAACTGCTCCTGGGTGGCCGAGGTGGCGTGCTTCGCGGAATGGGCCTCAACAAGGCGACGCAGCATCGGCCAGTACTTGTCGCGCTGCGTTTTTTTTGCGGCCACAAGGTCGGGCAAAGCCAACACTTCGATTCGAGTTCCAGCATCAACTTCGATCGTGGTGC
This sequence comes from Lacipirellulaceae bacterium, assembly GCA_035249585.1. Lineage (GTDB taxonomy): Bacteria > Planctomycetota > Planctomycetia > Pirellulales > Lacipirellulaceae > JABDGM01. Next base: position 9,818 of record DATFGJ010000618.1, on the reverse strand, counting down.
GACGCAACCAAAGTTCATCGAAGGGATCAAGGCCGCGTAGTTTGGCCATCACATCGATGCGAACTCCCTCTGTACCGACGGCATGGCAGCGAAAATGGACAGCGTGTCCGCGTTCAAGATGCGCGGCCTCGAGCGGCGGGACCGCAATGGCTTCGGCTTTAAGCTCGTTCAACGCGGATTGGAGCCGTACCAGATTCGGCTCATCACACAGAATGGCGATATCACAATCGCGGCTAAATTCCGCTGCGCCGTATAACACGCAAGCCTGGCCGCCCATCAGCAGGCACCGGACATCGTGGGTAGAGAGAGTCAAAAGGACTTTCTGAATCGGGTTCGGGATCAAGCGACCCTCCCACGCTCAAATAGAAGGCCCACAGTTTTTGCGTCTCGCGCCAGCGCTGTTGCGGCGACAGCGAATACCAATCTTGCCACTCCGGGTCGAGCCAGTCGTCCATAGTGATATTCTAGCCCAATGAACCGAACGCGCCTGTACGAGAGCTGCCGTGCAGCTTATTCCGGCAATGCTTATACGGCGGCCGCTTCCACCAGCTCGGCTGCCATTTTCTTGCGCTCCGGGCAGCCGTTGCAGCTCCACCATTCCGCGGCCAGCTCGCTCGACCAGGCTTCGCCGAATGCCGCTTCTTTTAATGCACGCTGCAACTCCGTCACATCCTGGAACCGATGGTTCGGGTCTTTTTCCAGGCAGCGCATGACGATTTCTTCAAGCTCGATCGACAGCGCCGGGTTCAATTGACGAAGAGGCACCACCTCTTGTGACGCATGGGCGATGATCACCTTGAGCGGGTTCTCATCCATGAACGGCGGCTGGCCGGTGAGCATGAAGTACATCACCGCGCCGAGCGAATAGATATCACTGCGTCCGTCGAGGTGGTCGTCGCCGCTGGCTTGTTCGGGCGACATGAACATCGGCGAGCCAGTGACCGTGCCCTCGGCCGTGAGCTGGACGCCGCCCGTGGTGCCGTCGAACGAGGTGGGCTTGGCGAGGCCGAAATCAAGCAGCTTGGCCACGTCGAATACGCCGCCGCGATATGCGCAAAAAATGTTGGCCGGTTTGATGTCGCGATGCACCAGCCCAATGCCGTGAGCCTCATTGAGCGCCGAGCAGACCTGGTCCATCAGGTAAATGGTGCGCGCGGCCGGAATCGGGCCGTAATCCTGGACGATTTCACCCACATTGTGGCCGGGGAGAAATTCCATCACGTAGTAAAACGTGCCGTCAGCCGTGCGGCCGTAGTCGTAGATATCGATCGAATTCCAATGTGAGAGCTTGGCCGTGGCGCGGACCTCGCGCTCAAAGCGGGCCAACATGCGCGGGTCGCCCGTTTTCTCCGGACGGATCAACTTTACGGCGCAGGGGCGCTTCATCATTTGATGCTCGGCCAGATAAACCTCGCCCATACCGCCGGCGCCGAGCTTTCGCTTGAGCCGGTACTGGCCGAGCTGCTTGGCCGAAAAAGCTTCGCGGCGCAAGGCGCCTATCGTGTGTACACCGACGATGCCGACCATGGCCGCGATCCACGTCATCAGAATCTGAGCGCTAATGAAGCCAGCATAGTCGGGACGCGCGGCAACTTCGGCAAATCGAGGTATCGCCAACCAGGCGAATGTGAAAACGGCAATTGGCATCATCGCCATGACGCCGGTTATCGCGGCGGCGCGCTGCCACGTGTTCGGGATGAAAAGCGCGTATGTAAAGATCATGAGCATCCACGGAGTGCCAATGTCCGCGAGGCGGGCGCGACCGTCGGCCAGGCCGGTGAGAAACGTCGTCTCCTGCACTTCCTTTACAAAGAAGAAGATCGCCGGACATCCGAAAATCACCAGCTCGGCTAGTCGCAGCGTCGTGAGCGAGTAACGGCAGTGCCGGCACAAGCGCACGGCGAACAGTCCCAACACGATCGTGATGGCGGCATGCGTGTAAAACAGCGGCCGGTGCTGGGCCGCAAACCAATCGTTCCAATAGAACACCCAGCGCACCAGGAAAATGAAAAAGCCGACAAAGAACAAGATTGCAGTGACGCGCAGCCGGTTGCGCAGCAAATCGCGCGTCTCGGCGCTCATGTGCGGCGTGCTGCCTTCGACAAGAGCCACATGGCGGCGTGCATCCTGACGCACCTGCTCACCACTGCTGGGCTGCTGGCGCAGTAGCGATTGCGGCGCCAGAATGGTCTCCGCGGCGGCGCTAGAAGGAGCAGATCCGTTCACCCCGCGGCCTACGTTTCGATCCGACATGAAACTCCTCCTTGCCGCCTAGACAAGGAAACAGGCGCGATGGTTCTATGGCCCGCGCCAGTGAAAGAAAGTATTCCTATCATACGCTGGCGGCCGGTTCTGGTGCAGGGGCGACGGCCGCGATATGCAGGCTGAAAGCTTAGGCAGAACAGTAAGCGATTTGCAACCCGTTCTGCTGAAAACTCGGAGCAGTTGTTTATCGAAGGAATCTGGAATCCGAGTTCGCGTGGAATGGAAACCGCTATCGGTGTTAGAGATGCCTGCCACAGCGAGAATCACGCCTGTTCGGCTAAGCTGCCCTGCGGCCGCCGGCACGGCCGGCCCATTCGGCGACTTGCGATAGCGAAAGCCACTCGAACGATCTTACGCCTCCCGACGATTGCTGCTCGCGCAGGATCACCGATTGATGGTGCAGCATGCGCGGCACGTAGAACCAGGCTGATTGCAGCTCTTCGGCCGTCACGTCGGCCGCGATCAAAATCAGGTCCGTATTCTGGTGCGCGTTGGCCACGACTGCGAGTGAAGCTGCCGGCGAGCCGGGTACAAGCCGCACGCTTGCTCCTGTCGAATGCAACGTGCGATATGCATCCTTGAGCTTCAGTGGGGAGGCAAGATTGGGCCGTGCGTCGAAGCAATCCAGCCCGCTGTACGTCACCTTGTGATCGCCGGCAAAGCGTTGTGCCACCGCAATCAGTGACACTGTGAAGGCTACATCGCTGACGCCGACTTCCACGATGCGACGAACTCGTTGCCGCTTGACCAACCGGTAAAGTTGCCGAGCGCTTTTCGGCCGAGACAAATACGCAAGATACGCGTAGCGGAACCAGTTGGCAGCGGCCACTTGTTCTCCTTGGGCGGGCGGGGTGGGGGCGGGAATCGCGAGGCCGGCCTCGCGATCATGCCAGCGTGCGCACGGGCGTGCGTTTGGGAATTTGGGGCAGCGTCGGCCGGTGCGCCGAAGCCGGAGCAAATGGGGTTCTTGATTAGAAGATCGGAATCTGTTCGAGAAATAATGTACTCGATTTGGCCTAAGACCCTGTTATACGGCGCAACACTTTGGAGTCAGCGCTGCACAGGTTGTTGCAAAAAAATAACCGGACGGCGTTGGCCGTCCGGCTATTTGAAATCGGTTAGCAATTTTGGTGTAGGTGATCAGCTTCCGACGTAATCATCGTCGTCGGCCAGTGCCAGCGGGATAGCGATCGCGGCCGCGATGGCGCCGGCCGTGATGTAGGGGTGCGCCCGAACCCATTCAAGCGAGCCATGCAACGGTCCGCCGTGTCCGCGAGTGCCCCACTGTCCACGCACAACCTGATTTCCGCAAACCACTAATGCCTCCGGCTGAGCAGCCGGTGGGGCCGTATCGTGCGCCCACAGACGGCATACGCTGATTCCTTCATGCGTCACCAGCTGGTATTGCCCCCCGCGCAGGCCTTGAGCGGCAAACGTGCCGTTCTCGTCGGTAGTTGTGCGAACGACTTCCTGCGAACCGTATTGAATCGAAACAGTTTGATTCGCTTGGGGAACGCCCTGCCGGTCGACAACCTGACCGACAAGCACGCCGCCCGGCCGCAGCGCCACGTCCATCGCGCCGGCCACTGGCTCGCCCGCGACGGCTGATGGCGGGATCACCATCCCGACACAGGCCACTGCCGCGGCCATTGTTCCCCATAGATTCCGTTTCATGACCATTCCCCCTTGGCGACTCGCCGCGTTACCACCTTGGAAGCGTCGTCTTTAGTAGCCGGCGCTTGCTGTATGTTGCCTTACTATCTTCGGTAGGGCCCAGGCCAAGCTGCCAACAAAAACGACGTCAGATGATAGCACTGTCTCAACAATGCCAGCTAGTCACCGGTATCGGCCGAAAAGGCGGAATCACTTAACGCTGTTTCCGTTACCTTGTGAAACAACGGCATACTTCGCCAATGGTCGGCATCGCGCCCGCAACCTGCTGGCGATCGCCATTTCCTTGCCTACCGCCAATGTTTGAAATGCGAGATCATTTGTTCGGTTGGGTTTGGCACAGCCTGCGCCAGCCGCGCAGACAGCTTTCCAGGCGGCACCGATTGCTGATAGCAGGCGAGGTAATCGACCAACTGGGCGCGGGCTGGCTCCGGGCCGTGCAGCATGAAGTGCACCCAGGCCCAGGAATGGCGGTAATCGGCCGAGTCCAGTTCCGCCAGCGTCTCGCGCTCCTCGAGCGATTGGACCGTGCGGACCATCCCCAGCCGCAAACTCCACTTCCATTTGAGATCGTTGAAGTACGGATGTTGCGATGCCCGCTGGCTGGCCGGCACCTCGAAGTACTTGGCCAGTCCCTCATCTAACCACAGCGGCACCGCGGGCAGGACCGAATGCAATAGGGCATGCGTGCATTCGTGTCGCAGGTCCACGTCGAGGTCAGCTTTACGATAGGTGTACACGCCTGGCGCACCGCCTTCCCAAATGAAAAGCGCAGGACGGTAGGGCACCTTGGGAAAATAGCGCTCGACGTACGTTTTGTACTGCTCTTCGCTGGCAAACAGGTAGACGTATATCGGGTTGCGCGCCGGGGGAACTGCCAGCGTGTGAGAGACTTCGCTTTGCAACTCGGGAAGCTCTTGAAACAAGCTCTCGTATTCCGAAAGTGGGAATGCAGCCTGGATCGTAAACACGCCCACCTGCCGCGAGTCGACCCACAATGCCTCGTCAGCCTGGCATTGCGCGACGCCGGCAAGTGACACAGCCATCGCGATAATTAATGCATGCTTTAAATGCCGCATTGCTCATCCTGTTGTCGTTCGTCAGGCGGCGGATTTCCCGCGCCACCAGCTGCGCTGCGCACCCTGAGTCTTGCCGCGTCGGGTCGGGACTGGCTGTCCGGCCGCGACCAGTGCGGGATTGTGGCAGCAAAGCGCCGCGGCCATCTCGACGCCAACAAGTTCGATCACGCGTTCGTATGCGCGCCGCATCAGAGGACGACGCGCCTTCGCTCCGTGGCCGTCTGTGGCTACGAAGTGAGCCACGCCCCTCGCGACGAGCGATTCGGCAAGCCTCCGGCAAGGCTCGCCAAATGACCCGCACAGGCTGCCTGCGGTGATTTGCAGCAGGCAGCCAGCATCGATGAGCGGATCGAGAACGTGGGGGCGGCGAAGTATTCCTTCATTTCGCTCCGGATGGGACAGGATCGCCACAATGTCGTGTCGCGCGAGGCGCTCGACCAGGGGCTCGAGCGGCAAATAGAGTTCGTGAGGCAACTCCAATAAAACGTGCCGGCCATGATCGCCAAGTGTCAAGACGGTGCCCGACACTAGTTGCTCAACAAGCTGGTCTTCGACGCGAACATCGGCGCCTGGCAGAACCATAAGGTGCACACCAGCATCTGCGAGGTGCTTTTTGAGCTCGCCGACCCGGAGGCGAATTGCATCGCGTCGGTTGCGGCCATAGCCGCCAAGTTGGTGCGGCGTGGCGATGATGGTCGAAGTGCCGTCGGCGACAGCCAGCTGCGCCATCGCCAGTGATTCATCCCAATCGCGTGCGCCGTCGTCGAGTCCCGGCAAGATGTGGCAGTGAATATCGACAAAGGAAGTCATCAAATCTCCGAGCATAGCACTGCCGGCAACGCGAAGTGCGGGAAGAAAAGATGGGTGGACGCCGTCATTTCAATGCGTCGCGCAGAAAAGCGGTGCGGAGTATAGCGGACCAGCTGACAGGATCAATCCGACTTAGCAGCCGATTTTGGAAGCCGACAAGATTAACGCATCGGAATTGTTAGAGGACGCAGAGGCAGCAGAGCGTGAAGTGGGCGATTTCACTCTTTGAACGACGACAAAAAAACATCATCCTCATTAGAAATAGCGGTTTTATGTTTCATATTGCTGCCTCTGCTACCTCTGCTACTTCCTGTTCAAATGAATTCCCCTCGGTGGCTTGCGCTCCGACCGATGTTACAACTCCAGCGGCCAATCCGTGAGAAGCTCGACGCCCCTCTCGGTGACCAAATAGTTATTCTCCAAGCGCACGCCGACACGAAGCTCTTCATGATACAGCCCCGGCTCCACGGCCAGAAAATCGCCTTCGGCAAACGTGTCGTCCCAGCGTGGACTAAGGTGTGGCCCCTCCTGCGGGGCGAGACCGACACCGTGCCCCAGGTGATGATTGAAAACCCAGGGGGCATGCGTATTCAGCTCGAGGTCGATCTTTTGAAACAGTTCGCGGCACCGCAGACCGGGCTTCACCTCGGCCTGGATGACTTCGAACATCTCGGCCACGGCCTGCCATGCGGCGCGCTGTTTGGCCGTGGGTTCGCCACCCACCGCAATTGTGCGCGCGTTGTCAGAGAAGTATCCTCGAAATCCGACGCCAAGATCCAAAATGAAGAGCTCTCCGGCTTCAGACTGGCGATTGCGCGGCGGACCTCCGCGCGAACCCGACTGAAAATCCTGACCGAAGTATGTAAGTGGCTCGCCGAGCGTGTGCACGGCGGATGAATGCAGCTCGGCGTACACATCCAATTCGTTCACGCCCGGCACGACAATCTGCCGGGCGCGCTCGTACATGGCGCGATTCGCCTCGTTCGCGCGGCGCAGCATGCGCAGCTCATCGGCGTCCTTGCGGCGACGCAATTCGAACACGATCGAGTCGATCTCTACCAGAGGCGCGTTCCAGCCCAAGAAGAGCTGCGGACAAAAAGCTTCGAACTCGCAGCCGGCACGCTTGGGCCGCTTCGGCAGCTTGGATTGCAGCACGGCCGAGCTAGCCGCGCGCTGCTCGTCGCGCGTCGTCGAATGCCATTTCGCTACGTAGCCCAGCACTTCGTCGGCAGCCACGGCCTCGCCGGCTTGCCGGTCGGGGAGGACGAGTGTGACATGGCCGTCAGCCGTGAGCGCTGCGATCGGCTCGAAAGGGGCCCGCACATACAGGCCGGTGAGCCATTGCACCGACTCGCGCCGGGAGAGGATGGTCAGGTCGACGTTCAAAGGTTCGACCGCTTCGAGCAGGCGCCGCTGGCGGGCACGGCAGGCGTCGATGTCTACCGAATATGCGTCCATGACAGTGCAACTTAATTCAGTTTGATAACGTTGAATGCAGTGGAGCTAGGACCGCGCAGTACCAAGTACGCAATACTTGGTACTCAGTACTGCGTACTCAGCACCCAGTTTACACCTACTCACCTGTTCACCTCATAACGCGACTCACTCATCCCCATCGGTCACCGTCGGCTCATCGATCACCGTGTCGAACCCGAGCGGATGTTCGCTAAGAGGGTCGACGATACGAATCGACTTTTCGCCGGTAAGAAGTTCGTCGATCAGATGGCCCACCAGCTCGGCCCGCCAGCCGCGGGCCAAGAGCGGCGGCGAGTCGCCGTCAGAATTCCCGAAGCCGAGCCGGTAGGCGATCAGGTCGCGCACGTCGGTGGCGGTGCCGGCGAGACTCGTGGCAACGTTTGCGCTGCGGCAGATGCTGGATAGGGCCGGCGACAGGAACTGGCCGAGCAAGTTGAGTTGCGACGGCATCGCCTCCGAAGATCCGCGCTGGATGTCCTCCAGCGGGGCTTCCAGCCCGCGGCGAACGCACTCGGCGATTTCGTCCATCATCTGGCGCTTCATACTCCGCTGCATTCCACGCACGGCGCGGATTCGCTCCACGTTGTCGGTCTTGCGCTTGGCCAGTTCCACCATGAGATCGTCGCGCAAAATTCGCCGCGGCGGAACGTCGCGCTGCTCGGCCTCGGCTTGACGCCACTGCCACAGCTCGCGCACGATGGCCAGGCTGCGCATCGACAGGTTTCCGATTCCCGACACGCGCCGCCATCGCGGCCGCTCGCGCGATTCGCAGACTTCGTCGATCCAAGCCTGCATCTCCTCGTCAAACCAGGCCAGCCGCCCGTGCCGGTTGAGGCGACGTTTGAGTTCATCGTGCAGCGGCAATAAGTAGCGCACGTCCTCGAGCGCGTACTCGATTTGGTAGTCCGTTAGCGGCCGGCGGCGCCAGTCGGTCCGTTGCTCGCCTTTCGAGGCTCGCACACCCAGGAATTTAGTGACCACCGAGCTATACGATGCCGGATACTCCGTGCTGCAGAAGCCGGCAGCGAGCTGCGTGTCGAACAGGGCGTGCGGCCGGCGGCCGCAGGCGGAAAGCGAAAAGTTGAATTCCTCGCGCGCGGCGTGGGCGATCGTCGTGTGCTGACCGTCACTCAGTGTCTGCCAGAATACCGTAAGGTCCCCTGTGCGGTACGGATCGATGACCGCCAATACATCCTTGGTGGCCACCTGCACGAGGCACAACTCGGGCCGAAAGGTGTCTTCGGAAACGAATTCCGTGTCAATCCCGATGCGATCCGCACTCTCAAGACGCCGGCAGAAGTCGGCAAGCTGCGCCGGTGATGTGATCGTTTCGTGGGACACGGCAGGAAATCAGGCTGTCGGCTATCGGATGTCGGCTAACCTAGCCGGCCGACAGCCGATAGCCAGTCTCAGTAAGGAAATAGAAGATACAGCCACATCATGAGAAAAAACAGCGGGAGCAGGACCAGGCAGCTATAGACCATGTAGCCGAAAAAGCTGGGCATGGCGACGCCCGATTTCTCGGCGATCGATCGCACCATAAAGTTGGGCCCGTTGCCGATATACGTCATCGCGCCCATAAACACCGCGCCCAAGCTGATGCCGATGAGAGTCAGTTCTTCGACGCCTTCTATCGACTTGGCATCTGGTGGAATCGGCATGGCTTGCGCTGTCTTGAAAAACACGAGGTAAGTTGGCGCGTTATCGAGTATGCTCGACAGTGACCCGGTGATCCAGAAAAACTGAGCCGGTGTGCGAATTCCAAGCTCGTCCCCCCGCTCATGCAGAATCTGCAGCGCCGGCTGCATCGTGATGAAGATGCCGCTGAACAGCGCCGCCACCTCCACGATCGCGTGGTAATTGAACTGGTTGTCGTCGCGCAATTTTTGGCTGCCGAACCACAGTGACACGGCCACGAGCGCGAATTGAACCGCCTCGCGCAGGTACAACCACGGGTGCCAATCGGTGCCCGGCACCGTCTTGCTCGGATCGAGAATTGCAACGGCAAGCACAACGCCCATTAAAAGCGGCACATTGAGCCGCCATCCACTGATCTTGAGCCGCGTTTGTTGCGTGACATCGCGGCGGATATCGGCGTACGTTTCGCGCGGGTAATACCAGAAGCGGTCAAGCAGCAGATAGATTGCCAGCAGCAGCCCGTTGATGAACAGCCACTCCTTCCATAGCACCAAGGTCCACAGGAAGGGAACGCCCTGAAGGTATCCGAGGAACAGCGGTGGATCACCGATGGGGAGCAGACAGCCGCCGCAATTGCACACGACAAAAATGAAAAACACGACCGTGTGCACGACGTGCTTTCGCTCGCGATTGGTTTCCAGCACTGGACGAATGAGAAGCATCGCCGCACCGGTGGTGCCGATGAAGCTGGCCAGGATTCCGCCAACGCCGATAAATGCCGCGTTAGTGAGCGGCCGGGCTTCGAGGTCGCCCGTGATCCGGATGCCGCCGCTGATCGCAAACAGACTGAACAGCAACACGATGAACGGGATGAACTCA
>DATFGJ010000617.1:0-6818 GCA_035249585.1 Lacipirellulaceae bacterium | reverse complement strand
CAATCGCTGCGCTCGCCGGCGGTGGTGGCCGTGTGGGGAATGATCGACCGGCTGGATAGCCGCGCGTTTCGCCGAGTGCAGTTGGCGGCCCAAGCCGGCCGCACGTTGGGATTGTTGCTGCGCCCGCCCAGTGCGCGGGGGCAGCCGTCGTGGGCCGATGTGCGGCTGGGGGTGAGCACGGAGCAGGGAGCACAGAGCAGGGAGTTTCTTTCTCCCTGCTCCCTGCTCCCTGCTCCCTGCCGTCGCGTTCAAGTTCGCTTGTTGCGATGCCGTGGCGGTCAGTCTGGGGGTTTCACGACGTTGGAAATAGACGATACGGCCCATGCCGTGCGAGACGTGAGTTCAAACTATGACACGCATCCTTTGCCTGTGGCTCGCGAACTGGCCGATCCAGCGGATCGTTCGTTCCCAGCCCGAGCTTAAAGGCCGAGCGGTGGCGCTGGCAGCCAGTGGCCCGCGAGGCGCCCAGGTAGCCGTGTGCTCCAGCGCGGCCGTGTCGCAAGGCGTTCGCGTGGGAATGCCGGTGGCCGAAGCGCAGGCGCTTGCGCCTCAGTTGGCAGTACTGCCGCACGAGCCATCGCGTGATCGTCAGGTGCTGGCGAAACTGGCCGAAGCCTGCGAGCGATTTACTCCGTGTGTGGGATTGGAAGAAGGGGATGAACCCGAGAGCTTGCTGCTCGACATTTCGAACCTGGAACACTTGTGGGGCAGCGAGGCCAGGCTGGTAGCCCAAGTGGAAAAATTTTTCAAGCGCCGCGGCTACCGCGTGCGATTGGCCGTGGGCGAGACGATAGGCCTCGCTTGGGCACTGGCGCATTTTGGAAGCATGGAGCATGGAGCATGGAGCAGGGAGTATCCTGGTTCCGCTCCCTGCCAGATTCCGCAATCCGAAATCCGCGGCTCGACTGAGCTCGCCGAAGTCAATCCGAAATCCGAAATCGACTTGCCTGTCGAAGCCCTGCGCATCACTGCCGACACGGCCGGGTTGCTCCGCGAGCTTGGCGTCGAAACCATCGATCAACTCATGTTGCTCGCGCGCGAGGAACTCACATCGCGCTTTGGCGATGAGCTGCTGCACCGGCTGGATCAACTAACCGGCGCGGCAAGCGAAATGATTGTGCCGCACCGGGGTCTGCCCGGGCTGGAAGTTGGCCACTCGCTCGACGAGCCGACGGCCGACCGCGCGGTGCTCATGCACATGCTTGGCCAACTGGTGGAGCAGTTAAGCCAGCAGTTGGCCGCGCGCGACCAGGGAGCGGTGCTGCTCATGTGCTTGCTGCGATGCACGGGCGGCAATATGGTTCCGCTGCGGATTGGGTTGTTGCAACCCACGGCCAGCGCGCGGCAGCTCATGGAGCTCGTTGAGCTGAACTTGGAAACGGTGAGACTCCATGCGGAAGTCGATCGCGTGGAGATTCGCGTGGACGTGGTGGGCCGGCTCGGCGAGCGGCAGGGCGAATTGTTTGCCGACCGCTGGTCGAGCGACCCGCATCAGCTCGCGCTATTGGTGAACCGGCTCAGCAGCCGATTGGGCGAGGAGCAGGTGCTGCGCGCGGAGCTGAGCGCTAGCCCGGTACCCGAGCGGGCGGTGCGATTCGTGTCGTTAACCAAGGGATGGCTAGCCCGGAGACGACCCGGCACACGGCAAAACTCTGTCCCGTGTGCCCGCCGCGGCGGAACCGCGAAACCCCGTCGCTCACGCTCCGGGCTAGCTCATCTCCCCGTCTCCCCATCTCCGCCTCTGCCCATCTTGCTTCATTCTGCGCCGCAGGCGCTCGAAGTCGTTTGCGTCGCCCCGGACGGTCCGCCTCAATTCGTGTGGTTCGGCGCGCGGCGCCAGCGCATCGTGCACCATGCGGGACCGGAACGAATCGAAACTTTATGGTGGCGCGGCTCTTCAGTGCGGCGCGATTACTATCGTGTGGCCCTGGAATCGGGCAGCCACCTGTGGATCTTCCGCCGGCTCACCGATCGCCGCTGGTTCCTGCATGGTGAATTCGTGTAGGCAATGAAGTCTCTCGCAAAGGCGCTAAGGCGCTAAGGCGCAAAGGAGTACAAGGATGAGAAATGAAGGATGAAAGATAAATCGATGAAATTGGTTTCCTTTGCGCCTTGGCGCCTTTGCGTGAGAAATAAAGACTTTCATGCGTTACGCTGAGCTGCATTGCAAAACGAACTTTTCATTTCTCGAAGGTGCCTCGCATCCGGACGAGCTAGTGCGGCGCGCAGGCGAGTTGGATTACAGTGCGCTGGCGGTGACGGATCGCAACAGTCTGGCTGGAGTGGTGCGGGCAAATATCGCAGCTAAGGAAGTGGGGCTGCCGCTGGTGATCGGCGCGGAAATTACGCCGGTCGATGCGCCGCCCGTCGTGCTCTGGGCCACCGACCGCGCGAGCTACGGCCGGCTGTGCCGCTTGATCACCCGCGGCCGCCGGCAGGCGCCGAAAGGCGATTGTGCGCTCGCGCTGGAAGATATCGCGGAATTCGCGCAAGGATTGGTAGCAGGCGTACAGCCCCCGGCTCTGCCGGGGGTTATTAATGAAACGCATGCTGACAATAACAATGCAAATTGCAAATTGCAAATTGCAGAGGAAGAACCCCCGGCAGAGCCGGGGGCTGACGGGCTTTTGGTATACCACGACATCTTCAAGGACCGCTGTTACCTGCTCGCCGAGCTGCATTACGGTGTGGACGACGCCGCGCGGCTGGCGGAGTTTCAAGCGTTGGCCCGCACGACTGGCATCCCACTCGTGGCGGCCGGTGATGTGCACTATCACGTGCCGGTGCGGATGGTGCTGCACGATGTGCTCACGGCCATCCGCCACGGCACTACTGTCGCCGCCGGGGAAGGCATGCTGCTCTTTCCCAACGCCGAGCGGCACTTACGGCCGGTCGAGGAAATCCGCGCGATTTTCGCCGCTGCGCCAGAGGCAATCGCTCGCACCACCGAGATTGCCGAGCGCTGCCGCTTTTCGCTCGATGAGCTGCGCTACGAATACCCAACCGAACTGGCGCCCAAGGGTCAGACGCCGCTGGAGTATCTCACGCAGCTCACCTGGCAAGGCGCGGCCGAGCGCTATCCGGCCGGCGTGCCGGAAAAAGTCAGCCGTCAGATTGAGTATGAGTTGGAGCTGGTGCGCGACCTGCGCTACGAATCGTACTTCCTCACGGTGTGGGACCTGGTGCGCTTCGCGCGATCGAAAAATATCTTGTGCCAGGGGCGCGGCTCGGCGGCCAACTCGGCTGTATGCTATTGCCTGGGCGTGACGTCGGTCGACCCGGCCACGTGCGACCTGTTGTTCGAACGATTCGTGAGCCGCGAGCGCAACGAAGCGCCCGACATCGACATTGACTTCGAGCACGAGCGGCGCGAGGAAGTGCTGCAGTACGTGTACGAAAAATACGGGCGAGAGCGGGCCGGGCTGGCGGCCACGGTGATCACCTATTGCAGTCGCTCGGCCATCCGCGACGTCGGCAAGGCGCTCGGCCTGTCACTCGATCGCGTCGACGCGCTGGCCAAGCACGTGGAAGGCTATACGCACGAGCCGAAACTGGTTGGCCGGGCGCGCGAGGTGGGCGTCGATCCGGCCTCGGATCTGGGTCGCCGGCTTGTTTACTGCGTGAATGAGATCATCGGCTTTCCGCGGCACTTGTCGCAGCACGTCGGCGGCATGGTGATGACGCAAGGCCCGCTGTGCGAGATGGTGCCCATCGAAAATGCCGCGATGGAGGACCGCACCGTCATCGAGTGGGACAAGGACGATCTCGATGAGCTGGGCATCCTCAAGGTCGACTGTTTGTGCCTGGGCATGCTCACGGCAATTCACAAGTGCTTCGACCTGGTGCGAGACCATCACGGCCGCGAACTCACGCTGGCCAGCGTGCCCAAGGAGGACTCAGACGTCTATGACATGATTTGCCGGGCCGACACGATCGGCGTGTTTCAGATCGAAAGCCGGGCGCAAATGTCGATGCTTCCGCGCCTCAAGCCGCGGCGGTTTTACGACCTGGTGATCGAAGTGGCGATCGTGCGGCCGGGGCCGATTCAGGGAAACATGGTGCATCCATACCTGCGTCGGCGCGCCGGCGAGGAACAGGAGACGTATCCCAATGATGCGATTCGCCAGGTGTTGGAGAAAACGCTGGGCGTGCCGATTTTTCAAGAGCAGGCGATGCGGCTGGCTGTGGTGGCCGCGGGGTTCACGCCGGGCGAGGCCGACCAGCTGCGCCGCGCGATGGCCGCCTGGCGCCGGCCCGGGCTCATCGATCAATTCCGCAAGAAACTTTTGGACGGCATGCGAGCGAACAACCTGCCCGAAGAATTCGCCCAGCGCGTGTACCGGCAGATCGAGGGTTTCGGCGAGTACGGCTTTCCCGAATCGCACGCGGCCAGTTTCGCACTTTTGGTATATACCTCGGCGTGGCTCAAGCATCACTACCCAGCCGCGTTCGCCGCCGCCATGATCAACAGCCAGCCGATGGGGTTCTATCAGCCGGCCCAGCTGGTGCGCGACGCCCGCGACCATGGCGTCGCGGTGCGGCCGGTGGATGTGAATTTCAGCTGTTGGGACTGCACTTTAGAAAGTCAGCAGCCGCCGGTTCCGCCGGGGGTTCTTAGTTGTGCGAAAGAAAATGAACACAACGATCAAAATGTGTGCATGCCCATTAAACCCCCGGCAGAGCCGGGGGCTGTCAGCCTGTTCCTGCGGCTTGGCTTGTGCATGATCGGCGGCCTGCGAGAAACGCATGGCAAATTGATCGAACAGGTTCGCGCAGGCGGCGCGTTCACATCGATCGACGATTTTGCACGCCGCACCGGCTTGGGCCAGGCGGTGATCAAGCGTCTGGCCGAGGCCGACGCCTTCGGCTCGGTGGGCACTGGCCGGAGGCAGGCGCTGTGGCACGCGCTGGGCCAGGAAAAAAAACGCCGCGCCATGCCACTCTTTGAAATTCCCCCTCTCCCTTCGGGAGAGGGCCGGGGTAAGTGTGCTCGGATACCACGGGTGGCTTGTCCGCGCGCATTCAAAAGCACTGCTGGACAAGCCAGCAGTGGCATACAAGAACCGCAAGCTCCACTGCCCGCTATGCAACTGTACGAAGAGGTTGTCGCCGATTATCGCACGGCTGGCCTCTCGCTGCGGGCGCACCCGATTTCGTTCTATCGTGATCAGCTGGAACGGTTGGGCATCACTCCGGCGCGGCAGTTGGTAGAGCTAAAAAACAGTGCACCGGTGCGCGTGGCGGGACTGGTGCTGCTTCGCCAACGCCCCGGCACTGCCAAGGGAATCACCTTTGTAACGTTGGAAGACGAAACCGGCACGGTGAACCTGGTTGTCCACCAGCACACGTGGGACCGCTACTACCGCATTGCCCGCCGCGCCCCAGCTTGGATCGTCCACGGTCACATTCAAACGACGACCGAATCTTTCGCGCCGGTGATTCACGTCGTCGTCGCCCGGCTTGAAGCGCTTGCCGAGCAATTGCAGCGCCTAGATGTGAAGGCGCGCGATTTTCGGTGAAGTGTCATTTGCCGGGGCCGGGACGGCCGGCTCGCTTTGAACTATACACTTTCACCCGCGAGCCAACCGGTACTGAAGGCGGCCTGAAAATTGTAGCCGCCGATGAAGCCATCCAGATCGAGGATTTCGCCGGCGATATAGAGGTTAGGAACCAGCTTGCTTTCCATCGTGCGCGAGTCGACTTCATTCAGTGCTATGCCGCCGGCCGTGACTTCCGCCTTGTCGAATCCGCGGCTGCCGGTAACGCGAATTTCGCAGCGCTTTAGTTGATCGACCACTTTCACGCGCTCTACCTTGCTTAGCTCGGCCATGCGGCAATCAGGTGGAACTTCGGCTGGAAACAGCAGGGAATCCACCAAACGCCGTGGCAATTTTTCCGCAATCACGCTAGCCACTATTCGCTTACCATCCGTCGTACTGCCGCCGCCAAGCATGCCATTGAGTGCTTCGGTTGACGAGTCAGGCAGAAAATCGGCCACGAGCAACAGCTCACGCGGATTCGCAGCAGCCGTCACGGCGCGGCTGACATCCAATGCCACCGGGCCAGACAGGCCGAAGTGTGTGAAGAGGAGCGAGCCGCGCCGCTCAATCATCACGCCGGGCGGCCGGCCGCTGCGCGTGCGCTTTCGCCGCGATGATTCCGCAGTCGCAGGATCGATCACCGTGAGCAGCACATCGGGCACGGTAATACCCGCCAGCTCATGCAGCCATCTCCCGTCGCTCGTAAGTGGCACAAGGGCAGGGCGGGGGCGGCGAATGGTGTGCCCGAGCCTGGCCAGCCAGCCGTAACCGTCGCCTGTTGTGCCGCAGCCGGGATAACTCTTGCCGCCCGTGGTGACAATCAGTTTTTGACACTCAACAGTTCGGCGCGAGGTTTCGATTCGAAACGCATCATGCTGGCGGATGACGGCGTTTACGGGCTCGCCGAGTGCCAATTCCGCGCCGCTGCGATGCAGTCGGCGCAGAAGCGCGTTGAGCACGTCGGCGGCCCGGTCGCTCTGGGGAAAAATTTTGCCGCCCGGCTCGGTTTTAGTCGACAGGCCCTCGGCATGGAGGAGATCGACCAATTCGCGGGGTCCTAATGCCGCCAGCGGCGAGTGCAAGAACCGGCCGGCGGATCCGAACGCCGCAATAATTCCGACAGCGTCGCAATCATGGGTGATGTTGCAGCGCGTGCCGCCGGACATTAATATTTTCACGCCCGGCTTGCGATTCTTTTCTAGTAGCAGCGTCCGCCGGCCACGCTCGGCGCTGCGCGTTGCGGCCAACAACCCCGCCGCACCCGCGCCGACGACGATC
>DATFGJ010000616.1:0-4789 GCA_035249585.1 Lacipirellulaceae bacterium | reverse complement strand
TGTGGCGGCAACGTTTCCTCATTTTGGTATTGCCGCGGCACCGTCTCATCATATTGCCAGTACCGCGTCTGCCGATTCCGCGGTCGCCAGTCGTTTGGCACGGCTACCGACCGCTCCGGCACGACTACGGTTCGCTCCGGTACGACTACGGACCGTTCCGGCACGACAACGCGATGCGGCACAACTACGGCTCCGTCCTCGCGCGCATCCTCGAATGCTTCCTCGCGATCCTCCAGCCATTCTTCATAACGCTCGCGCTCCTCCTCGCGACGATCCTCCAGTTCCTCTTGATAGTCTTCCCAACGATCCTCCCAGTCCTCATCCGCCCGCGCCGACGGTAACTCCGCGGGCACAAGCATCAAACCCACGACAACCAGCCCTATTGCGCTGTGCGCTGGCATATTCATCGTTCGCCTCCTTCGGCATCAAATCACCATATTTGAGATCATTCTGATATCAGCAAAGTCATTTAGATCGCCTGCATGTGCACTCCCTCAACAAGCGCAATATCAGCAAAATTAGTGCCAATAAGGCCAGCATTGACGACAATTCGACGCACGCTCAGCGAACCTGTCCCACCAACTTCGCATCTTATGTGCGTTCAGTCGCCAACCGAACTTAGCGCAATGAATCACATTGTCGCCTACAAATTGCTTGCCGAGGAGCTTCTCGCGTATCGCCAGCTTCCGGTTGACGAAATTCGTCAACTCGCCGGCGAGCACTCGGCTCGGCTCGTGCGTGGTGAAGACGGCGTCGACTACAGTCTCACCGTTGTAGTGCGCTCACACGCTGGCGACGATGTCCGCGTCGTCGGCTTTATTGGAATTGCCGATTGGGGCAGCCCGCACGATTCGCTCGATGAGGCGATCTCAATAAAGAGCACGTAAGCGAGCATCGAGGATCGAGCATCCAGCAACCAATCGATGCTCACAAGCTCGACCCATTCACATCGATATTCCAGATCGTCTGGACCGGGACGACGCTGTACAAGCCGCGGGTGAAGACTTGCTCGATCAGCTCGTCGGCCTGCTGGATCGGCGTTTTGGTGACGAGCACGATGTCGGAATCGTTGAGCCAGATGTCGTCGGCGGGCACCGGGCGGCGGCCGTACAGCGCGCCGCGCAGGTCGAGCATCGTGGCCATCAAGCGCCAATCCGGCCCGCGGCGAAACACCACCACTTGCCGCAGGTTGGCGCCTGGTTGCCAGCTGCCGGCCATGCCGATCGCCTGCATCACAGTGGTTGGCCCTTCGAGCTCGAATCGCCCTGGCTGACCGACTTCGCCCATCACGTAAATGAATCGCGGCGCACGTTCCACTAAAACCAGCGTGACCTGCACTCCCGGCACGGTGGTGTCGTATCGGGCGTCGATTTCCTGCTTGGCTTCACTCAGCGTTAGCCCCTGCACAAACACGCTGCCCAAGCCCGGCAGCTGCACGTCTCCGGCGGGCGTCACCTTCACCGAAAGCTGCCGGCCGCCGAGCGTGCCCGCGCGGCTGTCGACCGTGTCCAGAAGATCTTCCAGCTTCGTGTTCACCGCGATCGGAGTGACGGTGATCGTCGGCTCGCGGAAGAACTCGGTGTAGCGCTCTTCCAGCTCGTCGCGCAGCGATTGCAACGAGCGCCGCGTGGCCCGCACCTCGCCCACCAGCGGCAGCGTGATCGAGCCGTCCGGCTGGATGACAAGCTCGCGCGAGATGTCATCGCCGGCCGTACCTGTCACGCCCGCCTCGCCACTGGCCGCAGCAGCGCCTGCGGTGAGCGATTCGATGCGAATCCGGTCGCCGACTTGCAGCTCGTACGGTCGCGAGAGCTCCTCGCGCGTGCGGCGGTAGTAGACGGCCAGCACGTCGCCTTCGCGCAGCCGATACTCGGGCACATGCGGCGTGCGGGCATGGCCCACGTATTCGCCCTGGGCAAACTCCTGCCACGGAATGCAACCGCGCGCATCCCAGCCGACCTCGCTGCAGGCCGGCCCGCAGTGCCCTGTGGCGCTGTCGACTCCCCAAATCGCATACGGCGCCGCCGGTCCAAGTGCCTGGCAGAGCTGCACTTCGCCCTCGTGAATAGCTGCGCCCGCAATCGGCGCGGGTGCCACTGGCTCTGCCAGTGCTTTAGAGGAATCAGCACCCGCGGGGCCGTCAAAACCTCGCTCGCCCTCGTTTGCGGCACCAACCGAGCGCACGCCAACAAGCGCTACGGCCACAAGCGCGGCAACGCACCATCGTCTCCAAACGTGTCGTGCGCGTCGCATCGAGTTCACCGTAATTGCGGTTGGGTGGGCAATGGGGGCGCAATGAACGGAGGCGTCACCGGCGACTCAATCGATTGTTGCCGCGAAGCGTCCGCGCGATCAAAACGCGGCAGATGCAGTGACCTGGCCGCGTCGAGCGTCTTTTTCCATGGCCATTTTCTCGGTGCCTCGGCCACAGCCGCGTTGCCAGTGAGCGGCGACGGGGCCGCACGTGCCATGTCCGCCGGCGCAACCCAGCGCACGCCGACGCGCTGTGAGACGGCTCCAGCGGCCCGCTCCCCGGCCGCCAACCGCTGCGACTCCTGTTCATTGGCCGCCGATTGCCCCTGCATGCCGAGCTTGCGCTGGGCGACGGCCAAATTGTGGTACGCCGTGGCGCTAGGCGCGAAATCGATCGCTCGCTCGAAAAGGCGAGCCGCCTCCGCCGGCCGACCGCTCTTGCACAACAGCACGCCAAGCTCGTTGGCCGCCAGATGGTTGTCTGGCCGCGCCGCCAGCGCGGCAGAGAACATTGCCGTCGCGGTTCGCATGTGCTGCACGTCATCATCCGTGAGTTCCGCCAGGCGGGCGTTGATCTTGCCCAGCCCATGCAGAGCCATTGAGCCGGTCTGCTCACCCGCCACGGCAATGGCCAGTTGCCGCTCGGCGTATGCATGATAAAGAGCTGCCGCCTCGTGCAATGAAACGTTTTCGTATTGATACTGAAGCACCGGCGTGCGGTGCGATGAGGCAACGAGCCACACGTTCACTTCACCTTCGAGTTGCGTGCCGCGGGGAGCGAAGTCCGCAGCTTCGCGGAGCGCCCGAAAGCCGGCCGCCAGAGCGCGCGAGTGCTCTTCGCCGTTTCGTGCGGCGTCCTTGGCCTGCGCGACGCGCCGCAGCACCTGCACGAATTCCGTCTGAGCGGCATACAAGGCACCGCGCTGTGCCAGCGCGTATCCGCGCTGTACGGCAGGCAGCAACTGCGATGTCAGCTCGGCTGTTGTCGGCGTGTACGGCAGCGCGCCGGCGTTCGGTGCGACGAGACCGGGGACTGGCGCGGCGGCATTTGTCGGCGATTCAACCGGCTGACTCGCGACTCGCAAATAGACCGGACTCGTGTTATCAGCCGGCGGCGACGGCGGCAAAACCACGTCGAGGGGCGCCGCCGGCAAGCTTACTGGTGTCGGCGCAAACGACGAAACCCGTGGTGGTGCGCCGCACGCGGAATTACGCATCGGCGAGAATATCGCTATCGATGCCAGGTACATCGCCGCCCAAACGGCAAACCGGCAGCCAGCGCTGGAGCGCATTCGTCGCATCCGTTCACCAATGAGCCGGCAATCGAGGTCAGGGCCGTTCGAAACCAAGCGAGCCGTTCAAGCCGCCGAAGCGCCGCGCTGCCGTTGGCGCGACCGGGCGCACCGTCATCGCCGGTGCGCTTGGAACGATCCGTAAAATCAGAATTCGGCCGCGGGGCGGCCCGGCAACCAGCAAAATCGTCGCCACCGGCCGGCCACTTTTCCGGATTGACGGTACAGCCGGCACAATCGAACCCGCAGCCGGCATAACCGTTACGAACGGAACTTCCCCTCCCCGATCCTCCCCAAGGCGGGAGGGAGTTTTGAAACGACTTAGAACAGCCGGCGCTGGGCCGGCGGGTGAAGCGGGTAGGCGTTGAAGCCCAGGTCGCAAAGGTGATCGACAAACTCATGCGGACCGTGCGTGCAATAGATTTCCCGCGGGGCCACGCGCCGCACGGTTTCAATGAGCTGATCGAAGTCGGCATGGTCAGAGAGCGGAAGCGCATGGTCCACGCCCAGGCGATACTTGGCGTTCGCGTCTTTGGCCCAGCCCGTGACGGCAATCGAAACGGTGCGCTTGAGGCCGGGCAAGCGAAACTCGCGCGCGGTTCGCGGCAGCGTCACGATGGCATGGCCCAATAGCGCCTGGCCGCTGAATTCGCTCACGTCGCCCAAGTCGATGCCGCACGCCTGATAGATGCGGCTGATGGCGTAAATCACCGGGTGCTGCAGCACGCTCACGCCGTGCGACGTAAGCAACTTGGTGACTTCCTGCGATTTGCCCAGCGGATACGCGTGAATCACCGGCGTTTTGCACTCTTCGAGTGCCGATTCCACCAGCTCCAGCAGTTGCGCGATGACGCTGCGCCGCGGCGGCAGGCGATAATGCGGGCGGCCGAACGTCGACTCCATGATAAGAATGTCGGCGTGCGGCAACTCGGCCGGCTGGGCCGTGAGCGGCGCGTCGAGCTTGAAATCACCCGTGTAAAGCAGCGAACGGTCCCCGAACTCAGCCAGCAGCATCGCCGAGCCGAGGCAATGTCCGCCCGGAAACGCCGTGAGCCGCAGCCCGCCAAACTCAAGCGGCTGGCGGTAAGCCATTTCGAGCACGCGATGCTTTGGCCCCATGCGATGCCGGTACAGGCAGGCAGTTGCTGTGGTGGCAAGTGCCAGTTCGTGCCGCGCGATGTGATCGCTGTGCGCGTGCGATACGAAGCATCGCGGCTGGCGGCGGCGCACGTCGACCGCCAATT
>DATFGJ010000615.1:0-14921 GCA_035249585.1 Lacipirellulaceae bacterium | reverse complement strand
TACTGCCTTCACCGACAGCGTGGTTCGGTAGTTTTCGACGCGGTACTGCCTGGCGATGCCGTGTAGCACGGCCGAGCATGCGGGGAGTTCGCGCGCACGAGGATTTAACTTGAAAAAAAAGTCGATCATCGGTTGTATTGCCTGCACGTGAAACAGCATCACGACCGAGCATCACTGCCAATCCGCCGGCCCAATGATCTCCGCAGCGTCGCGCGAAAGCAGCGCCACGACGACTTCGACGGCCATCTCTTCAGGCCAGAGATGCACCGATCCATCGCACATGGCCACGTTGGCACCCGTGTGAAAACCGTACGGGCCGGAATGGTTATGCCGGTTGATGCCATCTGAATAGAACGAGGAGAAGTCGCACGTTCCCCAGGCGCCTTCGCTCGGATCGATTTCAGTTGCTATGCGGCTTGCCGTGAATTGCAGAGGCTTGCCGGCTTGTTCCGCAAGCATCGCCGTTTGCGAGAGCCCGTCCACAATCAACTTGTGCTTTCCAGGCAGGATTCGTAGCTTGGGACTAAGACGATCAATCGGAGCCTGCGACGCTGGATCCGAAGTGCTAGCTTCCCGAGTTTTTTGCAAATCGGGACCGCCATTGAACGCGCCGCGTAGCGGAAACGCCTGCGTTGGCGTGCTCACGTCGTGGACCGCGACATAGTCGTGCGCCCCCACTCGCAAATCGGTATATGTTGACTCGGCAAATCCCAGCTCGCTGATCCGGCGCAAATAATTCGGTGTCGACGGGCATTGAAACGGCTCCAGAATCACGGAAAGTGCCTCGCAGTTAACACCTGTAAGCGGCAGCTCACTCAACTGCAGCGCGTCGTAAATGTCTTGGCTTTCAAGAAAAGGCAACACCGAAACGCGCCACGAAAAATTGTCCCACGGCCGCACGTTTGCCGAACGCCACAACGCCGGCAATTCGCCCGCATGCTGCCCGGCGTAGAGATTCACGGCTACGCTTTGCTGACGCAGATTGTTAACGCACTGCGTACGCCGCGCCGATTCGCGGGCCGCCTGGACCGCGGGAAGCAATAGTGCCACGAGCACGCCGACAATCGAAATCACAACAAGCAGTTCGACAATCGTAAACGCAACGCGTTTACGATTGCTCACTGCCCCGGCTCTGGCGAGCTGTGTCGAGCCAAGCGTGTCGAGGGGCAGCTCGACGAGCATCATCGCCCGCCGTGGCAATGAGGCGGCCGATTTCCAGCGGTGCGGCATAGCAGGGAAATGAAGCAGCAATTTATCCGCCTTCGAGTAACAGGATTCAAGTCGTTCTCTGCCGAATAAACTCAGTGCATCTAACAGAATCAAATTAAACCGCCAAGAACGCCAAGTAGCCAACAAAGACGATGAATTTTTCGCCGTTCGAGGCCTCACTTTGCGCCCTTGGCGTCCTTGGCGGCTTCATATTGTTGGGTACTTTAATCCAACTGGTGATACATCAATTGCGGTCGATAAAACTTTGCCGATCCATGGGAGGCGATTACACCAAGGCATCCCCGGTATTCCGCCCGCAGGCGCTCGTTTGAAATCTGGGTTTTTTGACGGCCGTCGGTAGTCAGCGTCCAGGCTGACGCGGGCAGCCGCCTTCCACACCAAATAATACCAGGGAAACCTTCCAGCCCGAGAACGACCTCCAATTCAAGGCGTTTGCCGGCAGCGAAAGCCGGTGTCGAAGCCCATACCCTACGTTCAAATTGGGTCTCGGTCGGCCGTCCGCGGATCAGGATATAACTCCATTGTAGAATGCTCTCCGCCGTACCCTCCGCTACGTTTGGAATGAATTCTACAAGATGAAAATCTTGCGCGGGCCGCTGATTCTGCACTCGACTGTGATAGCGGAAGAAAACGCCCGCGCGACAGTTGTCCGAAAACAAACGGAAACCCGTGCGTAGCGAAAATGCTCCAAAAAGTGGCTGTCCCAAATTAGCCAGCGCATATCGGTCGGCGTCGATTGTGATCGAGGCGTCGGCCGGTTCATGCGACCACGTCGCCGTGTTGTCGAGTGAGAGCAAAAGGGCGCTTGATGCGGGAGCAAGCGACCGCCACTGGTCCGTCACAACCCTTGGTTCCGACGTCCAAAAGCGTCGGCCATAAAGTGCGGCCAACGAGGCGGCCGCCGCCCCGCCCACGAGGACCGTTCGGCGTGAAATCCGCCTGTGCGACGCCTTTTGCAAAGTGCTAGTCGACGTTTCCGCCGCAAGTTGTGGACGTGATGACGGCAAGCCGAGCTGACGCATCAACGACGGCAAATCGGCGCCGTTGGCCAACGGCGTCAAGTCGGCGAGCAATTCGGCCGCCGTCTGGTATCGATCGTTGGGCTGTTTCGCCATCAAGCGAATCAGCAGTTTGTCCAATTCCAATGTCACGCCCGCACGCAAAGCGCTAAGCCGTGGAATCGCAGCCGAAACATGTGCTTGCATCTTGTTTGAACACTCGTTCGGCAACGGATGAAACGGCGCGACGCCGGAGAGCATTTTGAAAAGAGCACACCCCAAACTATAGAGATCCGCCCGCTCATCGACATGCGAATAGTCGGTCCATTGCTCGGGCGGCATATAGTCGGCCGTCCCGCGCGGATTTTGTTCATCTCCCGGCAGCTGGACGTGGTGCACAGCGACCAGACCGAGGTCGAGCAACTTGATTTGCCCTCCGGAAGTTAGCAGCAGGTTGGATGGCTTCACGTCTCGGTGGACGACGCCATGGAGATGGGCGTGCTGAAGTCCTAACGCAGCCTGGCGGGCGATTTCACATGCATCCGGAACACAAAGCGGCCCGACACGACGCAGAATCTCCGACACATCCAGGCCCGGCGAATACTCCATGACCAGGTACTGATAGCCCTGGTCCTCGCCTGCGTCGGTGGCGCGAACAATATGCGGATGATCCAGCTTGCCGACGGCTTTCATCTCCCGCAAGAAGCGTTCGGATGAATCCGCATCCGCGGCCTCTTCGTTGTGCAGCACCTTCATCGCGAAAACGCGGTCGATCTTGTGATGCCGCACGCGATACACGGCCCCCGTCGCGCCGCGGCCAATTTCTTCCAAGAGCTCATACGCACCCAGTCGGGCTGGTACCGGCGGCCCACTCCGCTCAATCGGTCGTTCGCCGGCGCTCGGTTCGACACGTGACGACTCGTTGCCAGGCGAGCGCGACGTTCGTGACAACAGTTCGCGCTGGGCTTGCTGGAATTCCAGCTCATCGTCGTCCGACGCGGGCAAGGCCGCGAGCGCTCGCACCACAACGTCACTCTGCTCTTCCAACGCGTCGACCGAAGCCATGCAGCTCGGGCACGATAACAAGTGCGCCTCGATCTCGAGGCTCGCGTCGGCTGAGGAATCTCCGCTGACAAAGGCGTTCAGCTCCGAGCGAGTCGGGCAACCATTTGCCAAAGTAATCGCGCTATTCCCGCTCATTACGAAAATCGAATTCGATGAAGTGGCTCGGCTATTGGATCAATTTACCTCAACGCGGCCGCCCGGACTCGTTTCGCCGCGCCGCCATAAGCTGACGAAATCTGCGTGACACACGCATTTTTACCAGGCGCGCCGCGTTCGCGGAAATTCCGTGCTCGGCGGCCGCTTCACTCGCAGGCTGGCCATCCACAACGATGCGCCAAAACAATCGCCAGTCGCGGTCCGAGAATTCATTGCGGACCTGCTTACGAATCTCGGCGTAAAGCTCCTGTTCACGAGTAACGGCCGGATGTGCGATCTCTATCGTTTCATCTGCTGAATCGGGCTGGCTCGTCAACAATTCGTACGCGTCCGTTCCGCCCGACGCATGAGCCAGCTGCCGGTTCTCCCGCCGAAAATGATCGTGAACTTTGTTTTGCGTAATGCGGCGAAGCCAGGCCCGGAAGGAATCGCCGGCGCGGTCGCGACGAAAATTGCCGATGTTGTACGCGACCGACTGCAGCACTTCCTGAACGACGTTGGCCGCATCGGCCGCCTGCAAGCCGTCCATCCGGCACCAGCGATAGATGCGCCGGCTGTAGGCGCAGACCAAGGCCTCCCAGGCGCCGGCGTCGTTCGCCTGGGCGCCGCGCACAACGCTTAGTTGAGTGTGGCTGGTTGTCTCGTTCGGAGTGTTAGCGCAGACGTACTTCACAGTCGTCACGACAAAATAAACATTTCTCCTGACAACGCGATTCATAATAGTCAAAGCGCAAAGGCCCCGCCAGGAACCTGCTTGATTGGCGGCTCCTCGCGGCTTCTGTGCGCTCCGCGGCCGAACTGCGGGCTGCAGTCCGAGCGGTGGACTGGTCGCCAGCTTCGAAGATACCCCTAATGTTTCTAACGCTGAGGCATTTCACGATTTCTCAGTCGTCAATTCGTTTTCGCCTGATTCCGTCGCCCCGAATCACCATGACTGGCGAATAAAAGAGTTATATGCGCGTCTTGGTCTCCCTTTATCTAGACTGCGGAAACGCCGGAACACATATTGGTTACGGTTTTGCTCTGTTGAAAACATGGGCGAGATGGGTTGTGGGAGGCGTCTCTACCGCCGATTCAGCGTGGGTATTGAAACTGCCATCGGCGTCGGAGGCGCCCCCGCAGGTGTTTTCAGCACAGCCAGACTGCTGCTAGTACATTTGAAATCCGGTGACTTCTCTCGCTCGACTTGCAAATCTCTTTCACGTCGCGGTTTGTTCCCCAGCGGCGTAACCAATAGGAGCGACAATTCATGAGCAAACCGATTACAGCGGACCAGCGGGCGTGGGTCGACAGGATGAACCAGGTGATGGGTAACTCGTGGAGCATCTCGCCGGACGCCACAGCCGCCCCGTGGCAACCAGGGCAGCCGGTTCAGCTGGGCTTTCCGCCGCGCAATGGCGACCCGCTGGCAAGCCCGTTTAAGATCAGCCCGAAGCTCATCGAAGAAATGATGGAGCAAGAAAAAAAGGACAAAGAGAAACGAGAAAAGGATGCGCAGGAAGCTTGCGCCGAAGCCCGCAAGTGGCTTCAGGCGCAGCCCAAGGAGCAGCTCATCAGGCTCTCCTACCCGGCCATTGTCGCCAAGATCAAGGAGAAGTTTCCGGCCGTCAACGACCTGCCGAAGCCCAAGATGCTCATGGACATGGTCGATAAGGTGCTCACGGACAACCGCTACCTGTTCGACAAGGGCCTGGTGGGCGACCCGAAGAAGCTGGCGATGGAGAAAGTGATCGCCGCTTACATCGCCGCGCTTCCCAAGAACATTAAGGCCACGGTCACCGACGGCGGCATCACGCTCGTGATGACCGGCGCCGCGGACGCAGCCGCCGAGGGCGCCGCGAAGCCGGATGACAAGAAGGGCGAGAAGTTCGAATTCAAGAACAAGAACTTCACCATCGAGGTCAGCAACGCGGCCTGGAAGGCGCTCGATCCGTCGCTGCGCGCCAAGTGGAAGAGCCTCAACGACGAGGCCACGGCGCTCGAAAAACTAAAGGGGATGCTCTCCAGCCTGAAGAAGGAGTGGGAGACGAAGAAAGAGGATGGAACGTCGTCCAAGGTGGAGTTGGAGGCCCGCATCAAGGACCTCGAGGCCGAGTTCAAAGGCCGCTGGGACACGCTGCAGAAATCCATCGATGCGACCGCTAAGCTGACCACCGACGGCCTCAAAGCCTCAATTACCGAAGCCAAGAAAAAAATCAAGGACGACAAGGTCGGGGCCGAGCTCGAGCTCAAATTCGAGGAGATGTCCGCCAGCCTCAAGGCATTCGCCAACACGCCGGAGCTCAAGACCGCGCTCACGATCACCGGCTCGGCGGAAAAAATCGCGGCAAAAATCGAGGCCGAAGCCATCAAGAGCGGCACCGTCGTTACGCTTAACTACGAGAAGGCACTCAAGGAGGTAAAGGAACAGCTCGAGCTGCAAGTCAAGCACGGCAAGACCGAGGTCACGGCAACGCTCAGCCGCGAGGCCGAAAAGCTCGAGGAAAAGCTCAAGGACGTCAAAGACGGCAAGACCAAGGACATGGAGGCCGTAAAGGGCCTGGAGCAAGGTCTCGAAAAACTACAATTCGAAGTGAAGGCCCAGTTCGAGGTCGGCAATTTCAAGATCGCGGCCGGCGGCAAAGTGGCCTCGGACGGCGAGGCCGGCGGCAAGGTCAAAGTCGAGATGATGCTGGAGAAGGGCATCCAATTCTTCGGCGAGGGGCAGAAGATTTCATTCACCGCCGACGTGACGAACAAGGGTTATTCCTTCGCCCTGATGTTCTCCGTCGGCGAAATGCCGCAGCTCGATGATGTGCACAAGGCGAACAAGGAGGCGGACGAAAAAATCCGCAAGATGTACGATCTCGTGAAGGACACGAAGATCCGCAGCATGGACGATGCCAAGAAGATTCAGGAGGCGCTCTCCGAAGTGATCAAGCCGCTCAAAAAGTCGGTCGAGTCGATGAAAAAAGTCGACAAGAAGAAGTTTGCCGTCGAGTTCGGCATCACCGTCACCGGCGAATTCAACGATGCTAACGGCCGCATGCCGCCGCCCGTTCCAGGCATCGGGTTTAAGGTTGTTTTCTAACGCGGCGGTCGCGTACGGGTGCCGCTGCTGGCTTGCCTAGCAGTGCAGAGCGAAGCAGGCCGTTGCTGACGGCAGCAGCGGTCGCCAGCGATGCCTATTTGAGCCTCGAATCAAACACTTGCCTCCCACATGCAACCGCACCGCGCACGAAAAGGTCCATCTAGCTCAACGTGACAACTAGCCCCATACCGACTGCCGCCAGCGCCGTGGCGATTAGCAGTGTGGCGAGGGCTGAATCATTTGGACCAACGATCCAAAAGCAATGATTCGAGCCGCGACGGTTGTCAGCGCTTCGTCATTCGGCCGGCGCGGTGTTGAAGCCCAGTTGATCATCGCTCAGCGATTTGGCCTGCGCGCCCGTCACGTCGGCAACTGCTTGCCGCAAGCGATCGGTATTAACCTTCTGCCGCGCTGCCACGAGGAGCCGAACCACGTCGTCGAGGCTCTTTTGGCGTCTTGTTTTTCGATGGATTTCGCGATCCAGCTTCCGCATGATGCCCACGGCCCGTGCCGTGACCGGCCCGCGCGCAACGTCGACATCCAGACGCTCCGCATCCAAGGCCCACTTTTCGTATTTGCGAAACGAATCTTTGTAGCGATTGTCCGTAAGCGTGCCCGAGCGCCACATGAGCTTAAGCGAATAGTATTCGGCGATGCCTTCCACGATCC
Source organism: Lacipirellulaceae bacterium (assembly GCA_035249585.1). GTDB lineage: Bacteria > Planctomycetota > Planctomycetia > Pirellulales > Lacipirellulaceae > JABDGM01. The sequence goes on along the minus strand of DATFGJ010000615.1, from coordinate 7,733 downwards.
AGTCGCCGCCTTTTTCGGCTTTAATTCCCGTCGCAACGTGGACCATCTCGTGCAACAGCGTGCTCGAGCCGTTCTCGCTCAAGAGCGGCCGGTCCGCGTGCACGTAGAGCGAGTTCGGACCCGACAGTCCACCGCGCCACATTGGGTCGCCGGCGCTGACCACGAGCACGCGGTCCGGCATATCCGGCACCAGGCGCTTCAGCCGGGGCAGGTTCCAATTCAGGTGCGCGACCATGTCCATGCGGCGCACGCCCTGGTTCAATGGCCCGGCCACCGCCACGCGCACGCCGGCGATCCGCTCGCGGCGCACGCCCAGCCGCCCGGCCGCCATCCATCCGGTAGGCCGGTCGAACCGGCGATGCGCGTGCTCGATCTCGTAAACGTTATCCGCCGTCTCCGGGTATGCAGTGACCAACGACCACCCTTCCGGCAGATGAACGTGCAATGTTGCATCGGCCTCCGAATCTTCCCGGTCTTGGGTGTGGGCCGCCGGAAACAGATCGTCGCCACGGAAGAGGGCCCAGTCGCTCGTCATTCGCGTATCGTACCGCCCGTTAGCCCGGCGGCTGGTGACCGCAACGTCGAAAGACAACCGCCCGCCTGAGTCCGGCGGCGCCCACGTCAGATTTGCACCGTCGCGCTCAAGCGCGCCGTCCCCCTCAAATTGCGTATGGCGCTTGGGGTCGATGCGAAAACGCAAAGACCAGAGGTTTTCTTTCGCTCGCTCGTCAAGAATGATCGCGACTTGCGCGCGCTCTTCCTCCGGCTTCAGCGTCAGGTCGTACCGCAGACTATAATGACCAGACTGCGACTGCGCGAAACACGCGCTGGCGACCATTGCCAGCGCAATTCCAGTCACGCCTACACATCGGTGGGCATACATTGGCGTACTCTTACCGGCGCTGCATTGACACGCCGAGATTCCACGAGAGCAAACATTGGTGGGCTCGTGAGATACCTAAAAAAGATAGCTTAAAATCGCCTGCATGGCCTGCGGAATCAGGCCAGGATATCGGACACAACGCGGCCATGTACGTCGGTAAGCCGATAGTCGCGCCCGGCGTGCCGATACGTCAGCCGCGTGTGGTCGATCCCCAGTAGATGCAGAATCGTGGCATGAAAATCGTGGACGTGCACGCCGTTTTCGGCGACCGTGGCCCCAATCTCATCGGTCGTCCCGTAGCTGATTGCGCCCTTCACGCCGCCGCCGGCCATCCAGGATGAGAAGCACGCGCCATGATGCCCGCGCCCCTTTTCCCCGTCGATGCCGGGCGTGCGGCCAAACTCCGTGGTCCAAACCACCAGCGTCTCCTCGAGCATTCCTCGTCGCTTCAAATCGCGCACCAATCCGGCAAGCGGCCGATCAATTCGCTTGGCGTGAATCGCGTGTTCGGCCATGTCGCCGTGCTGATCCCAATTGTTGCTGCTGCTGCCGTCGATGAGCTCAATGAAGCGCACGCCCCGCTCGGCGAGGCGGCGGGCAACCAGGCACTGCCACCCAAATCCGTCGCTCTGTCCGCGTTCGAGCCCGTAGAGGGCCAGCGTGTCGTCGCTCTCCTGAGCGACGTCGAAGGCATCCGGCGCCGCCGATTGCATGTGGAACGCGGTCTCGAAACTGCGAATTCGAGCGGACAGCTCCGTAGCACTGCCGCGCGACTCCAGATGCCGGTTGTTCAGCACGTCGGCCAGGCCAAGCTCCAGCTCCTGTAATCCGGACACGCTCGATCGCCGAGCCAGATTGGCAATCGGCTCGGCGCCTCCCACGACGCGTACGCCTTGATGGTACGCCGGCAGAAAATCGTTGTTGAATATCTGCGTGCCGGCGTACGGCATCTGCGGCGCCAGCGCGATAAACGAGGGAAGGTTCTGGTTCATCGTGCCAAGGCCGTAGCTGACCCAAGAGCCGATGCTGGGCCTCGAAAAGAAGAACGAGCCGGTGTGCATGCCAAGCGTGGCGTTGTAATGCTCGTTGTCGTTGCCGTGCAGCGATTTGATCACGCATATGTCGTCCATGCACTTCCGCAGGTGCGGGAAAAGATCGCTCACCAGCGTGCCGCACTGACCGCCGGGACGGAACTCCCACAGCGGTTTGAGCAACACCTTTTCCAGATTCGATAGCCCCCCGCCGGCACCAGTCCTTTTGCCGTCCGCTTTGAAGAGCTCCGGCTTGTAGTCGAACGTGTCCATGTGCGACACGCCGCCGTTCGAAAACACGAAGATCACCTGCTTCGCTTTGCCGCGAAAATGCGGCGCCTTCGGCGCCAGCGGATCGTCCGTTTGCAAAGCTGAATCGGCCAACAACTCGGATAACAGGCCGGGCATCAAGAGCGAACCGCCAACGAACGAGCGGAAGAATTCGCGCCGGCGGATTGGAGAATGGATAGTGGTTTTCATGACGGCCAATCAGTCGAGATAGACGAATTCATTGAGTCGAAAAAGCGATCTTACATAAGCGCTCCATGCCTCGACCTCCAGGTCGGCGACTGCGCTTTTGTTGTTTTGCAGCAGCTTGCGCGCCTTCTCAAGGAACTTCTTGGCCTGGGTTTGCTCGTCCACCATTGGCGGCCGGGCCAGCAGCAGCTCGTAAGCATAGGCCGTGCGACGCTCATCATCCGGAGCATGGTGCATAATGCGCTCGGCCACTCGCCGCGCCTGCTCATGCAAGAACGGATCGTTCATGAGGTAAAGCGCCTGCAGCGGCGTGGTGCTCGTCATCCGCTCTCCGGTGCTCGCCGAGGGATCGGCTCCGTCAAATATCGCCAGGTACGGATGCCTCTGGATGCGCTGCGTCATGAGGTAAACGCTGCGGCGGTTGGTGTCGTACACGTCTTTGAACGGTTTGTGCTGCGTGAAATCCCACGACGGTTCGGGCGGGAACGGATGCGGACCAGCCGGCGACAAATCGAGATTTCCTCCGACCACGAGCATCGTATCGCGGATCGACTCGGCGTCGAGCCGTCGGCGGGTGTAGCCGGAAAGCCATTGGTTCGCCGGATCGACCGAGACTGCCAGCTCTTCGCGCGCCGTCGACTGCCGGTACGTGCGCGAAGTCATGATCATTCGGTGCATCGACTTGATCGACCATCCGCCGTCTCGGAATGCTTGGGCCAGGTAATCGAGCAGCTCCGGATGCGATGGCGGCTTTCCCTGGCGCCCGAAGTCGTTGGTCGTCGGCACAATGCCCTGGCCAAAATGGTGATGCCAGATGCGATTGACCATGACCCGCGCGGGCAGCGGATTATCGGCCGACAGAATCCACTCGGCCAGTTGCTCGCGGCCGCTTCCCTCATATCCGTCCGGCAACTCCTCCCCGCCGAGGACCTCGAGAAAACGTCGCCGAACCACCTCGCCCGGGCGCGCCGGATCGCCTCGCAGATGAATCGCCGCATCGTCGGCTTGCTCCGCGTCGGCCACGGCATACGCCGTATCAAACAGCGGCGGCTGCTCGCGGTGCTTGATTGCGCGGCGCTCGGCCCTCTTCAACTTCTTTTCCAGCTTTTGTTTCTCGGCGTCCGTGGCGTCCTTGGCATTCTCAAGCTGCTTCTTGAGTTTCTCGACCTCCGCATCGAGCCGCTTCTGCTCGTCGTTGCGCGACCTCTGGGCCTTTTCCAGTTCGGCGAGGCGCTCTGCGGGGATGAGCGGAACGAAGTCGCGCTGGCGCTTGTCGAGCTCAATGCCCGGCCAGGGATAGCGCGTGCTTTGGAAGATGCCGTACAGCGCGTAGTAATCGCGCGAAGTGATCGGATCGAACTTGTGATCGTGACAGCGCGCGCAGGCGAGCGTCATTCCGAGAAAGGCCCGCCCAAGATTGTCCAGAGTGTCCTCGATCGTGAGGTGTTGCGGATAGTCGTTGACGCGCGAGCCAAATCGGCGCGAGGCGGCGATATAGCCCGTCGCGACAATCCGCCGGCACCGCTCTTCTTCGCTCGCGCCGCCGCGCAGGTCGCCGGCAAGCTGGTCGCGCACAAACTCATCAAATGGCAGGTCGTGATTCAGGGCATTGATCACCCAGTCGCGATATCGATGCATCTGCGGCACCGGATAATCGGAGTTGTCGCCGGCCGTGTCGGCGTAGCGCACCACATCCAGCCAGTGCCGTCCCCAGCGTTCGCCGTAGCGAGGTGAAGCCAGAAGGCGCTCGACAACGCGCGCAAACGCCGCGTCGGAGTCGTCGGCCAGAAACGCTTCGACCTCCTCAGGCGTAGGCGGCAGTCCGGTCAGATCGTAAGTCGCACGGCGAATAAGTGCCCGCTTATCCGCATCCGGCGCCGGCGCGAGGCCCTCTTCTTCCAGCTTGGCCAGAACGAAGTGGTCGATGTCGTTCGCGGGCCAGCCGGCGTCTCGGACATTCGGCACGATCGGGTTCGAAATTGGCCGAAGCGACCAGAACTCTCGAGCCGCCGCGATATCGATCTTTTTGCCGGCGTGCTTCGTGGGAGTCGAGCGCGGGTCGGGCGCGCCAATCTTGACCCAGCGTTCGAGGTCGGCAATCTCTTCCTCCGACAGCTTCCCATCAGGAGGCATTTGCAGGTCTTCATTCTGATAGCGCACCGCCGCGATCAGCAAGCTGCCGTCGACGTCGCCGGGCACCACAGCCGGCCCGTGGACTCCACCGCGGCGAAGCGTAGCGCGCGAGTCCAACAGCAGCTCGGCTTCAGGTTGTTCTGATTCTGCGCTATGGCATTCATAGCAATTGTTGACCAATAGTGGCCGGATACGTTTTTCGAAAAATGCGAGATCATCAGCGCTGATCGGCGGCTGTCCGTCGTGATGGCCCTTCCAGATTTCGATTCCGGAAAAGTTAGCCGCCCCGCCTTGGCTGGTGACGACGATCTTCCCTTCTCGCGCGGTTGTGTACCATGGACCGAGTTTTTCCCAGTGCCCGGCCGAACCGCTGTTGTAACTGGCCAGCACCGTGCGGCCATTGACGCCGATGGAAAAAATCTCCGGGTTGTTGTCTTCCCACACGTACAAAAACACCGTGTAAGCGCCCGCTGGAACGTTGGTCAGCTCAATGCGGTTGCCGCCCCAACGACTGCTGCGAATCATCTTCGCCCGCTCCGGATCGGTGGCGGGAACGAGCGGAACGTCTTGGCTTTCAAATGCCTGGTCCTGACAGGCGTAATTCTGCGAGTCGCTCCCCTCCCACGCCTGGCCGTCGATCGTCACCGCTGGACCATTCAGATTAAGCCCGCGGAAGAATTCGCCAGGCGCCTCGGCACCGAGGCTCGACGAATAGGCAAATAGCAGCAAGACAAGCGACACGATGCGCGGCTGCTGCAAGTGTCGCGTCGCGCTGGCGATCAGTCGCATCGAAGCGGTCATCGTCACGACCTTTTGAGAATGCAGATGCTTATCGAAGACTGATACTCGCGCCCCTAGTATACTTGATTTTCATTACACGTCACCCGTCCCGTTCCAAGGCCAGAATGTATAAAACCGCCAAGAACGCCAAGATCGCCAAGTAACGTCAATGGGGCTGTTAGCATATCTTGGCGCACTTGGCGTTCTTGGCGGTTTCATTTCCCCTTGCGCCGATTCTTGGACAGTTCGCCTCAGCCCGCTACACTGAGTTCCAATGCCAGACGCGCTGTTCCAATTCGCCGGTGTCACGAAGTCGTACGGAAGCATCCGGGCGCTCGACAATCTCTCGCTGCGTGTTCCAATCGGCGCGATCGGCCTGCTCGGCCCCAATGGCTCCGGCAAGACGACAATGATCCGCACCCTCCTGGGCTTGATCCCCATTGACAGCGGCTCGGGCGAAGTGCTGGGCCTCGATTTCCGCCAGCGGCAGCTCGATATCCGCCGGCAGGTCGGTTTTGCGACCGAGGACGAATGCTTGTTCCCGCACGTTGTCGGCGTCGAGTTCGTTGCCTACGCGGGCGAGCTTGTGGGAATGTCCGCGGCGGATTCCCTGCAGCGAGCGCACGAAGTGCTCGACTACGTCGGGCTCGGCGAGGCCCGCTACCGCAAAGTGGAGTCGTATTCCACCGGCATGAAGCAGCGGCTGAAGCTGGCGTCGGCAATCGTGCACGACCCGAAATTGGTGATCCTCGACGAGCCGACCAACGGAATGGATCCCGCGGGCCGGCAGGAAGTGCTCGCGCTGGCCCATGATCTGGCGCACAACAAGGGAATGAACTTGCTCTTCTCCAGCCATCTTCTGCCGGACGTCGAAGCGGTGTGCGACTACGTGGTCGTGCTCGGCGCCGGCAAGCTGCTCGCCGAGGGTCAAATCCAAGAACTCAAGCGGCTCCACGAACAAACGTTTGACGTCCGGATTAAAGGAGAGATGGGCCCATTCGGCCAGCAACTGGCCACTCGCGGTTGTCGAGCCGAGATTCACGATGATCAGCTGCGCGTGCGAATACCGGCCGGCGAGTCGCAGCAGCTGTTGTGGGAGGTGGCCGCGTCGCAGAACGAGCAAATCCGCTATTTGCGGCCACAGCGCAGCACGCTGGAAGAAGTGTTCTTGAACGCCGTGGAGCGCGCCTGATGCCGATCTTCGATCAAGGCTATCAACACTGGTCCGGGACGCTGTCGGGCCATGCCTGGCGCTGGCTGGCGATCACGCGCCGCGGCGTGAAGACCGCGCTGCAAACCCGCTGGGTCCGCCTCGCGCTGCTGCTCGCCTGGGTTCCGGCGCTCTTGCTGGCGTTTGTGCTCTGCTTGTGGGGCCTTTTCGAACGACAATCGGCCTTAGTGGAAATGTTCAAGCCGATGCTGACGCAGGTCTTCGGCATGCCGATCGCTTCCGGACCGCGCGATTACCGCGTGGAAATCTGGACGCTCTGCTTTCACTATTTCCTCGCCTGGGAGTTGTGGTTTTCCATGGTGCTGGTGCTTATGATCGGCCCAAACCTGATCAGTCAGGACCTGCGCTACAACGCCTTGCCGCTATATTTTTCGCGCCCGCTAAGGCGCATTGATTATTTCTTCGGCAAGCTGGGCGTCATTGTCGCGCTTCTGGCGGCGGTGATCATCGTGCCCTCGATCCTTGCCTACGTGCTGGGCCTGTTGTTCAGCTTGGACATCACGATCCTGCGCGACACCTCGAAGGTCCTTCTCGGTGCCGTGCTTTACGGGCTGGTGATTGCGGTATCAGCCGGCACGCTGATGCTCGCGCTCTCGTCGCTCTCGCGCAATTCGCGCTACGTGGCAATGTTCTGGATCGGCGTGTGGATTCTATCGAGCACCGTTTCCGTCGTTCTGATGTCCGTGGAGCATGAGCGCAGGATGAGTGAGTCCGGTGCGAATTGGCAGGCCTGGGGAAACGAAGAATATCTGCAAAAGGAGATCCAAGCGGCCAAGTCCGACTGGCGGCCGCTCGTTTCTTACACGTCGAATTTAAGCAGGGTAGGGGAGCGCCTGTTGGGCACGAACGCGGCCTGGGAGCGCCTCGGCCAGCTCGCGCCGCCGGCACAGCGCAGCACATTCTTACTGCAATTGATGGGCAATCAATATCCCTGGTATTGGTCGGCCGGCGTGCTCGTCGCGCTGTTTCTGCTCTCGATTGCCATTCTCAATTTTTCCATCAAATCGCTGGACCGGCTTAGGTGACACCACTTGTAATCTTCCAAGACGTTTCCAAGTGGTACGGCAACGTCATCGGCGTCAACAAGCTCTCCGTCGAGATCCCGCCGGGCGTCACCGGCCTGCTCGGCCCCAACGGCGCGGGCAAATCGACGCTCTTGCAACTGGCCACCGGCCAGTTGCGGCCCGACCAGGGCACG
>DATFGJ010000614.1:0-5871 GCA_035249585.1 Lacipirellulaceae bacterium | reverse complement strand
CAAGCATTTGCATCAGGCGCCAGAGTTGTCGCAGCAGGAGAAAGAAACAGCGAAGCGCATGGCGGGCGAGTTGCAGGCGCTGGGCATCAAGGTTACGACCGGCGTCGGCGGGCATGGCGTAGTCGGCGTGCTAAAGAATGGCGAGGGGAAAGTGCTCATGCTCCGTGCCGACATGGATGCATTGCCCGTGGCGGAGCAAACCGGTCTTCAATACGCTTCAAAGGTTCGCACGCGCGATCCGCGCGGCGCAACCGTGGGCGTGATGCACGCCTGCGGGCACGATTTGCACATGACGAATCTCATTGGTGTGGCCCGCTACCTTGCCCATCATCGCGACCGTTGGGCTGGCACTGCCGTATTCCTGTTTCAGCCGGCGGAGGAGCTTGGCGCCGGCGCGGAGGCCATGCTCAACGACGGCCTCTTAGCCCGCTTTCCGCGACCTGATTTTGCCATAGCCCTGCACGTGTCGTCCGATGTGCCGACTGGACAAATTCAAATTCGCCCCGGGTACGCGCTGGCGAACGTCGACAGCGTCGACATCGTGGTGAAGGGCCGCGGCGGACATGGCGCCAGTCCTGAGACCACGATTGATCCAATCGTGATTGCGGCCAGGCTCGTGCTGGACTTGCAGACAATTGTCGGCCGCGAGGTGAAGCCGATCGATCCGGCGGTCGTCACCGTCGGCTCGATCCACGGGGGCACGAAACACAACATCATTCCGGCCGAATGCCGGCTGCAGCTCACGCTGCGCAGCCTGACGCCGGAAATTCGCCAGCAGCTGCAGGACGCGGTGCGCCGCAAGGCGCTGGCCGCGGCGGCAAGTTCCGGAGCGCCGGAGCCGAGCATCGAGGTCACTGAGGGTACGCCGGCCATGTACAACGACCCGAAGCTTACGGAACGGGTGACAGCGACGCTGCGGCGCGTGCTGGGCGAGAAGAACGTGGTCGAAGGCGAGCCAGCGATGGGCGGCGAGGATTTCGGCCGCTATGGGCTGGCCGGCGTGCCGATCTGTATGTTCCGGCTGGGCGCGGTGAATCAGAAGCGGCTGGATGAATTCGCCGCCCAGAAGGTGCCTCCTGTTTCCCTGCACTCGCCCCTGTTTTATCCGGACATTAAGGAAGCTCTCACGGTGAGCATACCGGCGATGGCCGCTGTGGCGCTGGATCTGCTGCCGGACGAGCCTGGCAAGTAGCCTACTTGCGCTTTGGGCCTTTGAGCCGTGGGGGACAAAGACAAACCGACCGGGAGACAAGGAGCTTTGGCGTGGCGACGAGTGAAAGGGACCGATGCCGAGTTCTCCCAGTCTCTCTGTCTCCTTTTCTCCTTGTGTTGATCGCAGGCTACGTGCTTTTACTTGTTGCAATCGTTTGGTCGCTCATGGCAGCCCGCAAATGGGCACTGGCAGAGCTGGCGACTCCGGAATCGATCCGCCAGTGGGAAGCCTGGCGCGAGGACGTGCGGCAACAAGACGAGCAGCCGGGCCCTGTGCGCCGGCGCGTGCCGAAAAGCGCCGAGCCACCGGCGCTGGTGCTCATGCGCGATTATTTCGCGGTTTCGCTCGTCGGCGCCGTATTGTTTATGACGCTGCTGTACTGGGTGATCGCATGGTTCGCATACGGCATTCTGCATTCGCCGGCGAGCTTCGCGTCGGCCCAGAACGCACGACGTAATGTTGGATGAAACATGAAAGATGCGTCCACATTTCCAAGTACGCTGCGATCTGTCGATCAAGAGGCAACTGCGCAGGCCGTGCTCCGGTGGCGCAGCTGGCCGCTCGTCGAGCATAAGCGTTGGTCGTGGATCGTTGCATTGGGCATTCTTGCGCTGGGCGGAGCTTGCGCGTATCTCGGCCAGAGTTGGTTGCCGGGACTCCTTGCCGTCGGCGGTTTGGCTGTGACGCTGTGGCAGTTCTTTGTGCCAGTCAGCTATAAGATCGATTCACCCGGACTTCGCCGCAGCGCGTTGGGACGCACTCGAGTTTTCGGGTGGCAGGGCGTGCGCGCGTATCAGTTGCGGCCAACAGGCATCGTATTGTTCCAACGCCCCGATCCCACCGCGGTCGATCTACTGCGGAGCATTTTTGTACCGTACCCAACCGACGAGGATGACGTTCTTTGCGCGCTCCGCGAGCACTTATCCCACGCCCTGGAGTTGCCGGCGTAGCGCAGGCTTTCCAGCCTGCCTTGGACGAATCTTCGGGTCAAGCTGGACAGCCTGGCCTACCGCACAGCTAGCTTGGGATCGAGCGCATCGCGCAGTCCGTCGCCAAGGAAGTTAAGCGCGTAGAGCGTGATGCCTAGCGCGGCGGCCGGGTACACGATCAGCCACCAGTAAATTCGCACGGGTGTAATAACTTTAATGCCCTCGTTCGCCAAGAGGCCCCAGGACACGTTCGGCGGCTCCACGCCCAGTCCAAGGAACGACAGAAACGCTTCAAACAGCATCACGCGCGGGATCGTGAGCGTGAGATACACGATCACCACGCTCAGCAGATTCGGCAAAATATGGTGGGCGATGATGCGCATCTGCCCGGCCCCCACGGCCCGGGCCGCTTCGACGAACGGCTCGTTTCGCAGCGAGATCACCTGCCCGCGCACGACGCGCGACATCGTGAGCCAGTAGATGCCGCCAACGACAAAATAGAAGATCGTGATGCGGTCGATGCCATACGATTCGAGCTGCGATTTGAGCGGCTCCTCCTTGAGAATCGTGATGATGAAAATCACAAGGAAGATGAAGGGGATCGAATATAAGACGTCGACAAGACGCATCATGATGTCGTCGATCCAGCCGCCGAAATAGCCGGCCACCGAGCCATAGGCGACGCCGATCAGTAGCGAGACCAAGGTGGCGACGACACCGACAATGATCGAAATGCGCGATCCCCAAATAACGCGCGACAGGACGTCGCGGCCGAATTCATCGCGTCCTGACACAGGCCCGATCGACAATGCGCCGAACAGGCGGTATCGCGTGCGGACCATCCACCGGCTGATCGGCCCCATGTCGGGAAAACCGGCCTGGCGGTACGGCCGATGCACGAGACTGCTCAGCTCGTTTTCTTTGCGGCGCACGTCGCGCTCGGCAGCGTCGATCGCGGTTTGCGAGTCGGCCGATTGCTTCACTGCGGCCAGCCGCTCGCGCGCTTGGATCAGTTCGCCTCGCGTGTTGGCCAAATTCGAAGGCGTATTCTGGATGGCAGCCCAGTCGAGCTCGAAGTTTTTTAGAAACAGCGGCAGCAGTTCTGGCGCCTCGTACTGTTGAAAAGTATGATGCTGATCCGGCGGCGCGAGCGGCAGCATCGGGGTGAAGAATGAGAGCAGGACGATCACCGCAAGCGTCACCAGGGAGGCCATCGCCATGCGCTTACGCCGCAACCGTCGCCAGGCATCCTGGCCCAGCGACACGCCCTTTTTGGCTGCTGTGGGAGGCCTCTCTGAGGCCGATGGGGCGATTAAATCGGCGTCGGAGACGCCTTCCACACTCGACATCATCGTTAAATTGGCGTCGGCGACGCCTCCCGCAGTGCTCATTGTTATTTCAGCTCGACGCGCGGATCGAGGATGCCGTACGACAGGTCAACGAGAAAATTCATCAAATACAAGAGCAGCGTGTAAACCACGACCAGACCCATCGCGAGCGAGAAATCTCGCTGATGCGCCGCTTGGACGAAGTGCCAACCCAGGCCAGGGATCGCGAAGATTCTTTCAATGACCACCGATCCGGTAAGGATGCCCGCAACAGCGGGACCTAGAAATGAGACGACGGGCAGCAGCGCCGAGGGCAGCGCATGCCGCAGGGCGACGGCGAACTGGCTCAGCCCCTTGGCGCGGGCTGTGCGCACGAAGTCTTGCGACATGGCATCGAGCATGCCCGTGCGCGAGATGCGAGCAATCTCTGCCGCGTAGAGCGAACCCAGGCACATCGCCGGCAGGATGAGCTGCCGAAACGAACCCCAACCGGCGGCCGGAAAGATTGGAATGACGAAAACGAACAGCATGATCGAGAGCCCGGCGATCACAAAGCTCGGCAGCGCGATGCCGAGCGTCGCGAGCGACATCAGTGCGACATCCGCCGGCGAGCCGCGATACAGGGCTGAGACGATTCCAGCGCCCAGGCCGAGAGTCACCGCGAATGCTAGCGCAAAAATGCCCAGGGCGGCGGAAATCGGCAGGCCCTGCCGAATGACGTCTTTGACGCTGAAGTCCAACAGCCGCATGCTGACGCCCAAGTCGCCGCGGGCCGCATTCCCCAGCTCGATTAAGTACTGCTGCAAGGGAGGCAGGTCGAGGTTGTAGCGGCGCTTGAGATTCTGCTCGATCTCCGGCGGCAAATTGCGCTCGCCCGAATACGGTCCGCCCGGCACCGCACGCATGAGCATGAAGGATACCGTGAATACGATCCATAGCGTGAGCACGAGTGCCGCGAGCCGCCGCAGGATGAACCAAGTCACTGCACCTGCTCCATGTATTCGTTCGGGCGCGGATCGTTTTCGTCAACGTTGGGATCGATCCAGATTGCGTGCAGAGGGTGCATGTCCTGCAAGGTGTTGTACAGCCCGCGCACTCGCGGGCGCACCATGTTGCGCGAGACGTAATAGTAAATCGGAATGATCGGCATTTCCTCCATGAGCAGCCGCTCCGCGCTTTGGAGTATTTCGATGCGCTTCGCCTTATCCGGCTCGCGCGCGGCCTCCGCGATCAGCTTGTCATATTCGGCGTTGCTGAAACCAGTGCAATTGTTTTCGCCGTCGGTGACGTACATGTCGAGATAGGTGTTCGGGTCGATATAGTCGGCGACCCAGGCGCGGCGCGACACCGTGAAGTTCAGCTGCTGCTGTGCGTCTTGAAATGAGCCCCATTCTTCGTTGCGCAGACCAGCCGTAATCCCCAGTTCGCGCTGCCATTGTTTGCGCAGCAGCTCGGCGATTGCTTGGTGGGCTTGATCGGTGTTGTATAGAATTTCGATCTTGGGAAATCCGCGGCCGTCCGGAAAACCGGCTTCGGCCAAAAGCCTGCGTGCCCCGTCGGGATCGCGTGGCTTGCAACGCTGCTCCTGGTAGTCTGGCATCACCGGCGGCACCAGGCTATACGCAGGCGTTTCACCTGCTCCAGTGGCGACGCGCGTGATCTCGTCGCGATCCACGGCCATGGATAGCGCCTGGCGAACGCGCTTGTCGTCGAGTGGCGGACGGGTTGTGTTCAATAAATAAAAGTACGTCGTCAGCTGCGGCGACGGGTTCACATCATTGGGCGGCGGATCGCGCTTTAGAACCTCGCGCAGCACTTCGGCAGGCGGCACCGGAACCCAATCCGTCACGCCGGTCATGTACAGATTCAACGCCGTCGTGCGGTTATCCACGGAGAGTGCGTCGATTACGTTCAATCGTATGTTCTTGCGGCCCCAATAGTGCTCATTGCGCTCGAGGCGAATGCGATCGCGCAGCCGGCGGCTCACAAGCCGAAACGCCCCATTGCCGACGATGTTTTCTGGCCGCGTCCAAGCCGGCGAGCCATGTTGTTCCAAGCATCCCTTGTGGACGAACGAAAACGGATAAAAGGCCAGAAGTTGAAGGAAGTAGGGCGTCGGATTCTCCAGGCGGATTTGGACGGTGCGGTCGTCGAGTGCACGGACGCCGACTTCTCGGAAGTCAAGCAATACCTGCCGGCAGTGTTCTACACCGGGACGTAGGGCTTTTTTCTCGTCGGCCACCCGAAAACGGCGTTCGCGGCCGCCAATCTCGACGATGAAAACCGGATCCTCGCCTCTCGATCGATCCGACGTCCCGTCGGACTTCGGCTCGAGGCGCACGAGCGTGCCAAACAGCAACCGGCCGCGGACCGTGTTGGGCGAACCCTCTCGAGGATTCAG
>DATFGJ010000613.1:0-14324 GCA_035249585.1 Lacipirellulaceae bacterium | reverse complement strand
CTGCGAGTCAATGGGGACCTCTTGGTCACCAATAGTGTTTCTAACGGCGGCGCAATGGTGGGCGATGGATTGGTTGGACTGACTCTCGGCCCCGTGAACATTGAGAACGGCACACTGTTTCTCAACAACGGCCAGGCCACGGTGACGACGGCGCTCAACGGAAATATCACCGACAGCTCCGGGCTGCCAGGGAGCCTTAGCCTCATGTCCGCTACCGGCGGAGGCGCCGCCAACATCAACAGCAACTTCATCATTACAGGGAATAACACCTACACCGGCGGCACGACGATTCAGGCGAACACGGGGACTAACGGCAGCGTCCAAATTGGCACCGATATGCCATTCGGTTCGGGAAAAGTGACAACCATCCTTCAGGGCAACTCCGTGGAGTTCCGCGCCTTGGGCGGCACGCGCACAATTGCCAACGCCATCGACTTGGAAGGCGGCATCAACTTTGCCGGCACAAACAGCTTCGTTTTGAACGGCCCGATTTACATCAAGAGTGGCGATCCGTCACGTACGCTGAGCAACAAGATCGCATCAGGAGGCACCCTCACGCTTGGAGCCAGCTCCGGCTCGTCCACCATTTATCTTGGCAACCCAGTGTCGAATGGCGGAGACGGCGCTGGGCGAACAATCATACTGTCCGCGACAGCCGGAACGACGATGTACGTGAACGCCCTGTTTCAGGACGTTGATCCCAACCATGAGAACAGTGCCGTGCGGTACGGCGGCAACGCCGGCGGCAATATCATCATCAACACACCGCAGACATACATCAGCCGGACTATTTTGGGCGGAGGCGAGTCCACCGTTCAATTCAAACACGACTACAACGTGGGAGACCCATCCGGACCATTCGGGCTCGGCACACTGGTTGCCTTGAACGCCGCCAACAACCAACTGGCGCCGATTGAGGGCGACCGCACGATTGCCAACCCGATCCAGATGGAAGTTGGCTTCACAGTCGCCAATATCTCGGGCGACTCCAGCAGCGTGACGTTCACCGGGCCGATAACATTTGCCAGCGGCGCCAGCCGCCTCATCCAAAACAAGATGCACCCGACCTCCGGAGGAGCTCTGACGTTAGGCTCGGCCAGCAACCCGTCGACGATCACTTTGGCTTCCACGTCGACCGGCCCGGTGACGCTGACATTTGCCGGCACGGGCCGGACGATCATCAACGATACAATCCAGGATTCGCCCGGGGCGCCCATCACGCACATCGCCGTCAACAATTCATCGACGACGACATTCAACGGCGCGCAGAACACGGATGGCAATTTTACCGTCAGTGGCACCAACGCCACCGTCATCATCAACGGCACGCGATCCGGCGCTGGAAACCTTGCGGTGGCCGGGAATGGCGCCAAGCTGTTTGTTAACGGCTCCAAGACCGGCGCCGGAGCCGTTACGATCAACAGCAATAGCACTCTGGCTGGCACTAGCAGCATTGATGGCGACGTGACCAACAATGGCACGATTGCGCCCGGTACGGACATTGGAACACTAACATTGACCGACAATGTCACGATGGGCGACGATTCACATCTGGCGATCGAGCTCATCGGCACATCCGCCGATAGATTGGTGGTCGGCGGCAATTTGGATTTGTCGAGCGCGGACTTCCTCGACGTGACGGGCACTGGCAGTGGCTCGAGCTGGATCATCGCCACATACGCCGGCACGCTGATGGGAGTTTTCGACTCCGTCACGCCTGGCTTCATGGTGGATTATGGCGCCGGTTCTAACAGTCAGATTACTTTGATGGCCACGACGGCCAGCCTGCCTGGTGATTGGAATCAAGACGGCAAGGTCGATGCGGCCGACTATGTCGTGTGGCGCAAGGATCCGGCAAATAACGGCGGCGATCCGGACGGTTACAACACCTGGCGGCAGAACTTCGGCAATTCATCGGGCAGCGGAAGCGCGGCATTCCGTTCCGGTGCCGCAGTGCCAGAGCCCGCGACTGTCGTGCTAATGCTATTGGCGTTCGCCGAGTACTTCGCTTGGAAACGGCGAGGACCGTCAAGAACCATGTGAAGCATTCGCTCCAGAAGTGGAAGATTAGTCGCGCGGAGTTAGTCATGCCATCGAGAAGCCCAGCTCCGCGGGGAAAAACCATGCCTGGCGAGATTCTCGTGCAGTTGCGGGCGGCATTGCAGGAGCTGGGGATTTCATTTCGAGAGGTGCAGCACGCGCCCGCGTCTACGTCGGAAGAATCAGCAAAGGCCCGTGGCGAGGATCTCAAGTTTGGCGCCAAAGCGCTGCTGCTGCGGTATGACGAGCAATTTGGAAATTTCGTCCTGCCGGCCGATCGACAACTTGACTCCGTTGCTGTTAAGCGGCACCTCCAAGTGAAGCGCCTTCGCTTCGCGACCGCCGAAGAGCTGCGTCAGTTGACTGGGTTGGTGCCCGGGTCGCTGCCTCCATTCGGCCATCCGATCTTTCCATACGAGCTGTTCGCCGACGACTCGTTGGGTGTCGATACAGACCGCATCGCGTTCAACGCTGGATCGCTGACGGTATCGATCGTGATGTCGGCCGCTGATTGGGAAGGATTCGCCAAACCACATCGTTTCGCCTTCACGAAGACTCGCGATTGAAGACGAGTCACGCGGGTCTACACCGGGAGCGAGACGACTTCGCACGGACCGATTGGCGAATCCAGCCGAGTTCCTATGGGGCTTTGCTCACGCCGAACCATCGCCAGCGCCAGAGGAGTGTCGAGCTTTGGCGAAAGCACTGCAGACGTGACCTGACCGATCGTTTTTCCGTTGTGTGTTAATCCGGTGCCGTTGTCCGGCACCGCTTCGCCGCTGAATTGCACACCGACGAGCTGCTGGTTTACGTGGCCAAGCGCGTCGATGCGCGCCACAGTTTCCTGTCCCAAATAGCAGCCTTTCGTGAAGCTGATGGCCTCGTCGTTG
The DNA here is from genome assembly GCA_035249585.1 of Lacipirellulaceae bacterium. Taxonomy (GTDB): domain Bacteria; phylum Planctomycetota; class Planctomycetia; order Pirellulales; family Lacipirellulaceae; genus JABDGM01. The sequence goes on along the minus strand of DATFGJ010000613.1, from coordinate 11,394 downwards.
CGCCCAACCTCCTGCGGGAGATTGCGGTCGTCGAAATCCACGCCGAATAGCGGGACGCCGGCTTCAATCCGCACGATCTCGAACACCGCGTCACAAATCACAAATCCATTGCCGGCCAATCTTTCCATTAGTTGAGGCACGTCCGCGGACGGCGCCTCAATTAGCCGTAATGTTCGTCCCTTGGTTGCGTACCAATCGGTTACCGGTGCGGCAAGTTCGAATCGTTGAGCGGTGAAGTCGGCATCCACAAGCAAATGGCCGCGGGCAGCAGTCTCATCGCGCAACTGAACATCTTCGCGAATGATATACCGATCAAGATGCTCCAAGAGCCTTGTCGCCTGGTCCGGTTCGCCAACGACAGCAAGTTCGTCTTCACGGCAATTGATGAGGCCATGCCCGATTATCCTGCCCTTGACGTTCGTAAAGAACGCCTCGCAACTGTTGCCGGGAGTGAGCCGCTTGATGTCGTTTGTGCAGAAATTGTGCAGGAATGCGTGTCGATCGGCTCCGGTAAGTGCCAGGCAAGTCCAGCCCGATAACTCGACAATGCCCCGGCCGGCCTGGAACGCTTCGTACTGATCTCGCAGCGCGGCGGGGGCATTAGGTTTCATCTTCTTCACCGATCACGTCTGCCATGACGTGTTGCGCATCGTCCAGGAGGATGTAGCTTTCATGTCGCCGCGCGAGCCGTACCAGTTCTTCGACGCCCGCTACGGGCGCCATCCCCATGTCTTCAACAGTTTCAGAATCTAACTGGCTCATGAAATACACCGGGCCGCGCTGCAAGGCCCGGGCCAGCTGCCAGGCCGGCCAGCTGTCGGCCGCGCGATCGCGCAGAAGTTGCCGCTCTGTGTCTGCCAGGTCGTCGGCGCCGATGAGCCGGCCGAGCGACTCGCCCGGCGGCTGGTCGAGATTCGAACAGATCGCGACAGCGCCTTCGTCGGCCACCAGGCGCTCGGCCGCAGCCAGTGCGCGGCCAATATTCTCCCAGCTGTGCGTCGCCGCGCGTCCGGTGACGGTCGCAATGACGAGACTTGCCCGGCCCGGCGATCGCCGCCGCCACTCGTCCTCGAGCAGCTGCGCGACGCGTTGCGACACCGCGTGCGGTTCACCGGCCACCACATGCGCCACGGTCTCGTTGGCTCCTGGCACAACTTCAATCACTAGTGGCGCGCCAATCAGCCATCCCGCTTCGTCCGTCTCACGAACTCGGACGGCGTGGGACGCGTCGGAGCTAAGACTCGCCGGTGTCCGAAACCGCTCGATGGTTTCTGTATTCGAGAATCTCGGAAACAGGCTGTCATAGACGCCCGAGTCTCCGGACCGGGCTACGCCCACCGGCAGCACCACGTCGGCGTCGAAGATCGTCCGATTAATAACGAGCGGGCCGTGCTTTTTGGTCATACCCACCAAGCACATTTCCCTCTCATCATCCGGGTCATGCTCGACGAATGCGATGCCGTCCTGGCCGAGCGTGGCCAATTCGGCGCGACAAAGGCGGCCGGTCTCGACGTCGCGAGTCACAATCGAAATGCCGTCGTTGTCGACGCCTGCACGATGCAACGATTGAACGATCCCGCGCACGATTTCCGGAACGCCCGGTACGTCTTCGTCCAGTGCCACCGCAATGCGATCGCCCGGCACGATTCCGGCCGAGAGCGGTGGATATTCGAGCGGCTGCGCGAGAGCGTTCATTACGGCAACCGCGGGATCGACAGGCATCGATTCTCCTAGCGATGTTGCGCCCGACCCTCGCTCCAAGCGCACATTGCCATCGCAATCCAGCGTTACGCTGGCCGAGATATCGCTGATCGGATGAAGCGACTTGACCAAGGAATCCTCACGGCGGATGATGCCTTCGGGTATTGAGTAAGTGAGTAGGTGAGTAAGTGAGTAGGTCACGCCGGGGCGACCTTTCCGGCGATTTTACCTACTCACCCACTCACTTACTAACTTACTCACCTGTCTTCCATGCATTACACCAAAGTGCCAGATTGAGGACAACCACGATGGCCGTGACAGATAAGGAAATGATCACCTGGTGCCAAACTTTGCTCGCAGGGAAGGCCGCCGATCCGGACATCACTCTGGCTGACTACGTTCGGGATATTCCGGGCCTCGCATCACTCGAGGGTCTGCCGAACGGAACGCCCGTACTCGTGCGCGGGGACTTGGATTGCGAGCCGGGCGCGAGTGTTGGCGACGGCGATATTCGACTCCGCTCGATGGTGGACACCTTGGAGTTCGGACGCAAGCACGGCTGGAAGCAAATCGTTTTCGGCCACATCGGCCGCAAGCCGGAAGGCTCACTCGCCAAAGTCGCCAAGCGGCTCGGCGAGCTGCTCAAATGCGACGTGCCGCTGGTGCGCGACTGGCTCGACGAGAGCTTAGTGTCGATCTTGCCCGATGCCGCGAAGCAAATCTCGGCCGCCAAATCGGGCGCGGTCATCATGCTGGAAAACACACGCAAGTACGATATCGAGCGCGTTCTGTGGAAGGCGAAGTCAGCGGACCTGGCAATGCTTGCTCCCAAGTTAACGAAGCTGGCCAACGAATTTGCGAACAAGTTCAGTAAGGTATTTGTCTTCGAAGCGTTTTCGGCCGGCAGCCTCGATTCCTGCAGCGTCGCTGTGCCGGCAGCGATGGACCGTGTTGCCTGGGGTCAATACATATCGGCCGAGTTCACCGGCCCGGTGCTGCGCTGTCTCGACGCGCAGCTGGTCATTTTCAGCGGAATCAAGATCGACAAGCTCGACGACCTGGAAGCCATGATCGGCCGCGGCAAGCTCACGCGAATTATATCAGGCGGATCGCTTTCCATGGCGTTGTGCAAAGCAGCGGCCAAGCTCGATGGCAAAGAATTCGCTCTCGGCGTTGCCGAAGATCCAGGCCACAAAGATCAGCCGTATTACATTCCGCCCGAACGTATCGAGCAGGCCCGTCGAATGGTTGCCGAAGGCCGGAAGAAAGGCATCAAGTTCATCCTGCCCGTGGATTGGAAGATTCAAGACGGGAGCGTTGTGGAGAAGCTCAAAGCCACGGACCAGCAATTCGATATTGGCCCGAAAACAAATGAGCTGTTCGAAAAATCCATCGGCGAGTTTCTGGAATTAGACGGCGCGGTGGCGTTCCACAACGGCGTATTCGGCAAGTTTGAAGACCCGCGCTTCGAAGAAGGCACGCGGCGCTTCATTCCGCAGCTCAAGCGAATGACGGATAACGGTGTTGAAGTGTACGTTGGCGGGGGCGAAGGCGGCACGGCCTTGGAGAAATACGGCGAGCCTGGCTGGGTGACGCATATCTTCACCGCCGGTGGCACGGTGCTCAACGCGCTTGGCGGTCAGCCCGTGCCGTTTCTCGTCGCTCTCCGCGCGTCGGCCACGAAGAACGGCTCGAAGAAATAGCATCCCGGGCGCGGGTGGTGCTCGCCAACATCCGGATGCTCGAATTTAGGCGATGCGCACTGCGGTCCCACTTGCGCTTACCATCAGCATATTGCTGCCCTGCCCGCCACCGATTGTCTCGTAGTCCAGGTCCACGCCAACAATGGCGTTTCCGCCGAGAGCCATTGCGGACGCGGTCATCTCCTTGATCGCAATCTCCTTGGCTTTGCGAAGCTCTTGTTCGTAAGCTGCAGAGCGCCCACCCACTATGTCCCGAATGCCGGCGAAGAAATCTTTAAAAATATTCGCACCTAAAATGGCTTCTCCGCTGACGAGCCCGAGATACTCGGATATCTGTCGGCCGTCTATTGTATGCGTCGTCGTGATCAGCATAAATCCTCCACATCCAAAAAAAGAGATCCTGGTCGATCCGAATAAACAGTCCTTCGCGTGAAAGTACAGATTATTGGATCATTGCAAGCGAAGTCGCTATCGAACTGACGCGATCACCCCAGTCGCCTCGTCGCACAGTTTTTGGGCTTCGTCCAAAGTCGGCGCCTCGGCGATGATCCGCACGATCGGCTCGGTGTTGCTACCGCGCACCAGGAGCCACGAGCCGCTGCCGTCGGCGTGTTGCCAGTCGAGTCGCAAGCCGTCGAGCCGGTCGCTCCTGGCGTCCTGGAAGTGACGTTCCAAAACATCCAAAGCTGCAGGAACACGATCTCGGTCCAGCTGGATCTTTGTTTTCCAAATTGCATACCGCGGCAATTCAGCGGCCAATGCGCTGACCGTCAGCTTGCGCGCCGCCATGGCGTCGAGCACTAGCGCCATGCCGACGAAGCTGTCACGCACCAGTCCCACGCGTGGATCGATCACGCCGCCGTTCCCTTCGCCGCCGAGAACTGCCTGTCGCAGAAGCATCTCGTCAACCACATTCGCCTCCCCGACGGCCGACCGGGAAAATGGCGCCCCATATTTTCTGGCAAGGTCCTCCGCCATGCGGCTTGTCGAGCAGTTTGTGACCATTGGTCCAGGGGTTCGGCGCAAAACATGATCGACGCATAGCGCCAGCGTGAATTCCTCGCCGAGATATTGGCCATGCTCGTCAATGATGGCCAATCGGTCGGCATCCGGATCCTGGCAGTAGCCGATGTCCGCGCCTGCGCGCGTTACATCCGAAAGCACCCCAGCGAGATTGTCGGCGGTAGGTTCCGGCGGATGTTCGAAGAGTCCATCAGGCGGGCCGCTGATGTCAACGACTTCACATCCAAGTCGCTCCAGCAGCGGCCGGCCAAGCACGCTGCCCGAGCCATGATTTGCATCCAGCAAAACGCGAAACCGGCGGGCGCGAATTTGCGCGACATCCACAATTTTCTCGATCAGGGCGAGATGTGCGGCCTCCGTGTTGACCAGATGCTGGATATTGGATACGGGATGTTCGGTATCCGCCGCCGAGGATCGAGCAGCGATCAGCTTGTAACGTTCCAGAACGGCCTGCCCGTCTTGTGCCGGCAGGATGCGCCCTTCGGCGGAGAACAATTTTAGGCCGTTGTATTGAGCCGGATTGTGGCTGGCGCTGATTTGCACGCCGCCCGCGCATTGGTGGTGCCGAACTAAAACGCCAGTCGTCGGAGTGGCCGCGATTCCGGCGTCCAATACGATGCGGTCGCCTCCCTGCGACAGTCCCTCGAGCACAGGCCCAAGGACCTGAGCGCCATTGGCCCGGCCGTCGCGGGTGACCACCACGCATCCACGCGGCAGTGTTTCTGCAAATGCGGCGACGTAAAGGCGTGCTACGTCGGGTGTTAAACTTTCACCCACGACGCCTCTCAGGCCCGAAACGCTAATAATCAATTCCTCAGCCACCCTCGCCTCCCACTTGATACAACGGCGAACCGCAGTCCGGTTAATTGTGAGAAGGCGGACTCGTTCCGGCAACGGTTGGACGATAATTAGCCTTTACCCCTTTCTCATTGGGGAAGACGGCGCGATAGAATGAAACGCCATGTCAGCAAACCGTCCAACTCGACGTAGTTTTCTGCAAGGAGAAGCTGCGGCGCGTGAGTGGACCGCGGAAGCACCGCATGGGGGTGATAACTCGTTGGATACGCCGACGGCCGCCGCGCGGGCATCGTCGCCGCCGCTGGCGGTAGATCGCAGCATGCTGCTAGTGAGCGTACGACGCAGGGCAATGGCCTGCGAGTTTGAGGTGCAGCTTGCAGCCACGCGCAATGACGAGTCGATGGAGCACGTGTTCGCGGCCCTTGACCTGGTAGAGGCGCTGGAAACCCAACTAACCGTTTATCGCGATGACAGCGAGGTCATTCGCATCAATCGTCAGGCACAGTCGCAGCCTGTAGCCGTCGAACCTCGATTGTTCGAACTGTTCGAACAGGCCGCCACGCTCCATCGTGACACCGACGGCGCGTTTGACATCACCAGCGGTCCTCTTTCGCAAGCATGGGGTTTTTTCCGCCGGGAAGGGCGCGTACCAAGCAATGAGGAAATCACTGCGGGCCTCAAGCGCGTCGGCATGCAACATATCGCTCTCGACAAAGATCGAAAAACCATCGCGTTTCGACAGGCGGGTGTCTCCGTCAACTTCAACAGCATGGGAAAGGGCTACGCGCTGGACCGCATGGCGGAGCTGCTGGCCGAACGAGAGGTTGATGATTACTTGATCCATGGCGGCAAGAGCAGCGTTCTGGCCCGCGGCGATCAGCCCGGTTACGAGGGCGAAGGCTGGACCGTTGGCCTGCGCCACCCACTGCGTCCGGCAGAGCGGTTGGCGGAATTTCAGCTGCGAGATCAATCACTGTCGACGTCCGGGTCCGGCACGCAGTTCTTCATCCGCCGCGGCCGGCGATATGGTCACATTCTCGATCCGCGCACAGGCCGTCCAGCCGAAGGACTTTACTCGGCCACGGTGATCGCGCCGACCGCCTGCGAGGCAGATGCCCTGTCTACGGCGTTTTACGTCATGGGACCAGAAAAAGTCAGCGCCTTTTGTTCAACCCGACCGGAAATCGCCGCGTTGTTGGTGGCGCCCAGCGAAAGAGAAGGCGATGTGCGGCTGTGCGCGTTTGGTCTCAAGGACGAGCAATGGACACAGCTTACCGACCGCTAATCCTGTTGTTCGATTCGCTCGAAGCCTTGAAAACGGCGGATAAAGTAATCTAATCCGCCGCTGGCCACGAATTCGTCCGGCCGCCAGGTCTTCTCGGTAAGAACCGCACAGTTCTCATTTGGAACCACGTACGCGTCGGCTGCGCGGCGCTCTCCGTCGTCGCAGTCCACCCAGAGGCTTTCTCGCCGATAGAAATCGTCTTCGAACAAATCCAGCCGCGCAAGCGAGGCCTGATCGACATCCAGATAGACGACCCCGCAAACGGCATCGCGCTCGCTCGCAGCGACGATGCCGGGAAAGACCGCGTCGCGCACGCAAAAGATGGCGAAACCTTTCGCGCTGCCTTCGATCGAGACGAACTCCCGACCAACGACCGCTTTCCACACCTGTGGAAACATCAACGTGCCGTACGTGAAGACGTGCATTCGAGCGACTATAACACTTTTTGCGCCGATTAGCGAATGGTTCAGGCCGGCGTGCGTTGACACGCAGGCGCTCAACCATCGATCATGACCGCATGACATCGTCGTCGCGCATTACGAGCCGGCAGAATCCCCGCGTGAAAGAAGCGGCGCGCTTGCGGACTGCCCGCGCCCGGCAGCGCGAAGGCCGGTTTTTAATCGACGGAGCGCGCGAAATCGCGCGTGCGGTCGCCGCCGGCGTCCGCTGCATTGAGGCTTTCGTATGCGAAGAACTGTGCGACGCGCACGATTGTCAAAATGCGCTCATAGCCCTTGAATCGAGCGGCGCCGAGATGCTGGGCGTCAGCCCATTCGTTTTCACGAAGCTTGCCTTTGGCGATCGCGACGATGGCATCGTTGTCGTCGCCGAGGCGCGGAAGCAGCGACTTGATGATTTGCAGCTTCCGGAAAAACCATTCGTCGCAGTGCTGGAGGGAGTCGAAAAGCCGGGAAATCTGGGTGCGATCTTGCGCAGCGCCGATGCGGCCGGCGTCGATGCGGTCATCGTGGCCGACGGGCGCACCGATCTCTACAACCCGAACACGATTCGGGCCAGCCTGGGCACGGTCTTCCGGCCGAACGTCTGCGAGGCGACCAGCAGCGAAGCATTCTCATGGCTGCGCGAGCGCTGCCTTGCAGTATTCGCGGCTCGACCCGATGCAGAAAAACTCTACACCGATGCCGACCTGCGCGGCCCGGCAGCTGTCGTGCTGGGGAGCGAGGCAGCAGGGCTGTCACCTGTCTGGAGTGGCCCGGGCGTTACCCCGGTGCGACTGCCCATGCACGGAATTGCCGACAGTCTCAATGTGTCAACGACTGCCGCTGTGCTGTTTTACGAAGCGCTGCGGCAACGGCAAGGTTAGCTCGACCCGCCCTTGCGCGATTGGGCCGCGAGTTGATCGATACGCCGCGCGTTGGCCCAATCTTGCTTGTAATTCACAGGCACGAGCTTGGTCACATCGGCGCCGAACTCGCCTTCCACACCCGTGCCGCGCAAGTCAAAGCCGTCGAGCGTCCGGCGAATCGCCTCGCGCAATTCCGTTGTTAGATTGTGAGCCATGCCAATCGTCGCCGGCGGATATGGCTCCGACTCATGGATTGAGCGAAAAGATTGCGGATCGACTTCCCCCTTTTCCACCATGCGAGCAAGGATGTCGCTGGCCACGGGCGCGACTTGAATTTCTTTGGTCGCGACGCCTTTAATTGAATCTTCGTGGCCGAGCGAGAACCCCCACGCGTAATCGCGGTCGGGCTGCAAGTCATATTCGTCCCGGAGCAGAACCAATAGTGCTTTACATCCGGAGTTTGAATCAGGCCGAGTAAACGTAACCTTATGACCCTCGACGTCCGCGAGCTTTTTGATCGGGCTATCGGCGGGAACAAGCACTTTCATCTTGTAGCCGTACGATCCGTCCTCGCGGCCAAAAGTGCAAAGCGGCATGAACCCGTCGCGCTGCACCGCCAACGGCACTGCGCCAGTGTTCAAGCCAACAATGTGGAGTGCGCCTTCTCGCAATGCCTTAAGCTGTTCATCCGCCGTGACGTAGTGAACATACTTTATTTGGCGGCCCGTCTTTTCGGCTAACTGCGCAAGCAGCGGCTGCCAGGCATCCTGTTTAACGCTTTCGACCTCTCCGGCCACGAACGAAAACACCAGCACTTCGGGCGAGATGAGTTTGGCTGGATCCTCCGGCGGATCCGCCACGAGATCGCCGTCCTTGTCAGCATAGGTCATCGCGCCGTCGGCCACAGCCGCGTTCGTGGTCAAAATCCGCGAGAAAACACTGGACGCCAATTCCTCGCGCGCTTGCGACTCCAGCCTGGTCGACCACCAATAGGCGCCCAGGCCAACGATCGCCGCCGGCAGCACGATCACGAGCACGTTGGCCAGGGATAGCGAGGGCCGAGCCTGATTCATAGCTTCGCCGCGAGGTGCTTGTCGCGAACGAGCGGCGCTCAAAATTGCTTTAAGCATGTGAGTAGCTGCAGGATACCATTGCCGGCAGGGAAAACCAACGACGACTTGCGCCGATTCGACACTACGTTTCCAGCACCCGGGCCGCTGCCAACGTGTTCCGCAACAACATCGCGACTGTCAGCGGACCGACGCCGCCTGGCACCGGCGTAATCGCGGCCGCGACTTCGCGCACTGCCGCGAAATCGACATCGCCCACCACGCCCTCATCGGTTCGGTTGATGCCGACGTCGACCACGACCGCGCCCGGCTTCACCATATCGCCTGTGACAAACTTCGGATGTCCGATGGCCACAATCAGAATGTCCGCCAACCGCGTGACCGAAGCCAAATCGCGCGTGCGGCTATGACAAAGCGTGACGGTGGCGTCGCCGCCGGGGCCACGCTGCGAAAGCATGATTGAAAGCGGCCGGCCCACGATATCGCTGCGCCCCAAAACAACTACGTGCCGCCCGGCAAGCTCAATCCCACTGCGCACGAGCAGCTCTTGAACGCCTTGCGGTGTGCAGGGCAAAAACCGAGGCCGCCCCTGCACCAACCGCCCCACGTTTTCGGGATGAAACGCATCGACGTCCTTGGCCGGGCTGACAGCCAACAGCACGCGGCTGGCGTCGATCTGTGGCGGCAGCGGCAGCTGAACCAGAATGCCGTGAACGGCCTCGTCCTTGTTAAGCTTCGCGACGAGCTTGAGCAGCTCCTCGGTTGTAGCGCTGGGCGCAAGTCGGTGGAGCTGGCTTTCGATGCCCACTATTTCGCATGCCTGCCGCTTGTTCCGCACATAGACTTCGCTGGCCGGGTCATTGCCAACGAGTACGGCCGCCAGGCACGGCACAGCGCCGTTATTCTGGATGAACTCGACGATCTCCTCGGTCAGCTCCGAGCGAATCTGCTGGGCTAATTGCTTGCCGTCGAGAAGTCGAGCAGTCATGCGTTGGTTGAGAGTCGAGAGTCAAGTGTCGAGAGCAGAATAGCGCGGCGGGCTCACGCCCAAAGTCGCGCAAATCGCGGGCGGCTTAGCCGGATTCTATCGCGAACGCCTGATAGTGTCAGCCGCTAGTGGAAAGCATGCCCCACCCGACCGCATTGTCGGCCCAGGCTAGTCCGGCCAAGACCGCACACGCATAAGCGCCTGCGATCCAATCATCGGCCATGACGCCGAGTCCGTCAGGCAATCGTTCGAGTTGACTCGCGGGCGGCGGTTTCGCGATATCGATTGCTCGATGCAGCAGCAGGCCGAGAAGCGCAACTCGCCAGTTCGAAAATGGAACGAGCAAGAACACAATTGGCATCGTCGCGATCTCATCCCAGACAATCGCCTGATTATCTTTCTTGCCGCCCAATGCTCGTCCGGCCGCCGTCGCCGCCGGGATTCCGATCAGGTTCAGCGCGATGATCGCCGCGATCTGCCAGCCGATACCGGGCAGCCGGCCAATCGCCCACGCCAGCGGCAAACCGAAAACAGCGGCCCCCACCGAACCAGGAATTCCGGGAACAAAGAGGCCGATGCCAAGCCCCGTGGCGAGCCAGACGGACGGGGACTGGGGACTGGGGGCTCGGGGCTGGGGGATTTCGGTCATTGAATCCTACGAATGACGACGCGATACAAAGGCGGGTTCATTCACGAACCGCATCCAGCTCTTTCCTCTCTCTGATCTAAGACACTCGCGTTACTGCCCTGCGCTTCCCGAGTCCCTACTCCCAAGCCCCTATTCCTCGCTCCATCAATCTTGGCCCGACAACCCGTTCCAAGGTATCATTCGAGTAGCAGACGCATAAGCTGGGTAATGTTTAGCGATTTGGTAAGGATAAATGACCGACACGCTCGAACCTGCAACTACTGAGAAGCTCAGCCCCGTGGAGATCGCCAAGGAGGGCAGCAATTATCTTCGCGGTACTATCGCCGAAGAGCTGCGCGATAGCAACGACTTCGTAAGCAAGGCAAGCACGCAGCTTCTCAAGCATCACGGCACGTACCAGCAGGACGATCGCGAGCGTCGCGCCGAAGCGCGAGTCGACGGGCCGCCCAAAGCCAAGTTCTTCAGCTTCATGGTTCGCACCGCCGTGCCCGGCGGCCGGATTACGAGCGATCAACTGCTGGCGGAGCTTGATTTGTGCGATGAGGTCGGCAACACGACGCTGCGCATCACAACAAGGCAGGGGCTGCAGCTGCACGGCGTGTTGAAGAAGGACCTCAAACGAACCATCAAGCGGATTAATGAAGTGCAGCTCTCGACGCTGGCCGCGTGCGGTGACGTGAGGCGCAACGTCATGTGCACGCCCTGTCCATATAACAGCGACCCGGTGCACGAGCAGATGTACGCGCTAGCCGGCGAGCTAGTGAAGCAGCTCAATCCGCGCACTCGGGCCTATCATCAAATCTGGCTCACCAACGGCGAGACTGGTGAGAGCATTGACGTCGGAGAAGTTGGTATTGCGCCTGCCGACCCA
>DATFGJ010000612.1:0-13504 GCA_035249585.1 Lacipirellulaceae bacterium | reverse complement strand
ACGACGGTTGCCGGTGACTATGCGCAGAATTCGGGCGCGCTTGCGATCGAATTGGCTTCGCCGAGCAGTTTCGACAAATTGGTGGTCAGCGGCACCTTGATGTTAGGCGGGACATTGAGCGTGTCGCTTTTGGACGGCTTTACCCCGGCCGCCGGTGCAACGTTCGATATTCTTGATTGGGGGACTCTAGCGGGCACTTTTTCAACGCTTCAGCTTCCGCCGCTGACAGGTTCGCTGCAGTGGAACACAACTCAGCTCTACACCAACGGCCTGCTGGCCGTCGCCGGGGCAGGCCTGCCTGGCGATTACAACCTCAACGGGAAAGTCGATGCGGCCGATTACATCGTCTGGCGCAAGACGCTGGGTCAAACCGGCAGCGGCCTTCGCGCTGATGGCGATGGCGACGGGATGATCGATGCCGGCGACTACGATGTGTGGCGCATGAACTTTGACGAATCCGCCGGCGGAGCCGCGGCCACCAGCTTAATTGTCCCAGAACCGGACACGGTTCTAAGTCTCGCCATTGGAATCATGGCGATGGTGTTTTGGCAGCGTGGGCGGGGGTGTGGAGCCTTTGGCCTCGACGCGGAGACTCTTTTCAAGCGCGGCGAGATTGACGACAATGAACGAAATTGACCAGTTTTTTCCGACTGCGTCCCCGTAGCTCAACTGGATAGAGTGTCGGCCTCCGAAGCTTCGTCCGCGCTACATTTTAATTGCATCGATCTGCAAGAAATGCCTTGTTTTTTAGGACGAAACGCCTTCTCGCCCAACATTATGCTCGGTCGATCCATCGGCCCATGTAGCGCAGGATCGACCGGAAATGTAGTGCATGCAACAGTCGCATCCCTCGTCCATTCACACTTAGGTAGATCTGGACAGGTGGGATTCCTACGGGCCCAAATCGATCCGAGTTTCGTGCCGCCAAGTGATTGCGGCACATTTTGGCTTAGCTGACTCGTTTCCGTTTTTAATCATACGTCCGCCGGTTGATGCCACTTTTTCTAGAATCGGTGAGTAGTTGTTGCTATACATGTGTCCGGCTGCGACCTAGTACGGCAGCGGACACACGCAGCGCCATGCCAAGAAGTCCCCAATGTCGCTTCGTGCGGAAGTCTCGTTCGGATCGTGCCCTACGATTGGCTCAGTTGACATGAAGCTTGGCAGGCCATAGGGCATACTCCGCCACAATTGAGGACCTATTTGCGAGTGTTATGGGTGCTACGGGGATGAAGCGATTGCATATCATTGGCGGGAAAAACCACGGGAAAACGACGCTGGTAGTCGATTTGGTACGTGAGTTCACCCGGCGCGGGCTACGTGTTGGCACGGTTAAACACACGCATCACCATCACGAACTGGACGTGCCTGGAAAGGACTCGTACGAGCATCGTGCCGCAGGCGCGGCCGCGGTGGGGATTCTATCGCCGTCGATGACAGCAATCTTTCTGCCTGCAAACGTCGAGTCACAAGAACGCGACCGCTACGGCGTCTTTGCGCGTATGTTTGCGCATTGTTCGTTATTGCTAGTTGAAGGTGATTCGCAGACAAGTGCTCCAAAAATCGAAGTTTGGCGAGCTGAACGTGGAACGCCTCCCCTTGCATGTGATGATAAATCGATTTTGGCCGTAGTAACGGACGATCGAATCTCAACTTCAGCGGAAGTGCTTCCCCGCGCAGATGTCGTCGATTTATCGAATTGGATTATTCGCAGGATATTGAACGAACCGACACTCTATTGATCACGCCGGAAAGCAAGTGATTGATTACGTCGCGGGCTGAGTATACCTGCGTGTCGTCGTCGCAAGTGTAGTAGAACTGAGCCTCGTCCGAAGTGACGAACTGGGCAATCGCGCTCACTTCATTTCCACACGTGACAAGTGGCAATTCTGGCTTGTCGCCGGCGCGGACTTGCGCCAAGCCGATGTTGGCAATTAGCGCATTACAGATGCATTTGCGGCCGACCGTGTCGGCAAGATCGCCGCCCTTTTGAATGTACGATTCCACGCGTTCGCCCGGACAACGCCAGCCAATGGCGCCATCGGGCCGCCGGAAGGCCTGCCTGAGGTAACCGAGGTCGCAGATCCGCTCCCGCTTCTTGTAATAGAGCGATTGGGAAAGCGATCCATCGAGCCGCAGCACCTTGAAGGGAAAGCCTGTCGGCGACGCGACCGCGTCGGTATATACATCGATCGTGCCTGAGCGGCTCATGTCCAACACGCGGTGTTTGATGTCGTCGCGAAGGCCGGACTCCACGCAGAAAGCGAACGCTGTGCCTACCTGAACGCCGGCCGCGCCCTTGTCGAGCGCGGCAACAACGCGGTCCGGAGCGCCATAGGAACCGGCCAACCAAAATGGCAGCCCAAGGGCCCGTATCGCGTTGAGATCGATTTTGTCGCGCTCACCGTAAAGTGGCTCACCCCGCTCATTGAACGCGGCGTCTCCGCGAGGTGGGGCGTTGTGCCCGCCCGCGGTCGGGCCTTCCACGACAAATCCGTCGACGCGGCCGCTCGCCTTGCGCGCTAACATAGTTGCCAAAGTTGCTGAGGCGACGATCCCCAAAAACCGGGGACGTTTTAATGCCGCTGGAAAGCCGCGACCGAATGTGTCGGGATTGAAACGCGAGACCGTCGTATCACCGGCCATCGCACCGACGACGTGAATTGGCAACTCGGCCGGCTCGCCTCGGCTGAATCGGTCAAGTACACCAGGGATCGAACGCGGAATTCCCGCGCCCATCAGCACATAGTCAACTCCGGCGAGCATCGCGCCGTACAGCGACGGGAGCGTCGGCGCTTGGATCTTTTCGAGGTAGTTCACCCCTACGAGCCCATCGTGTCCCTCACCTGCGAGATACACCTCGACAAAGTTCGCCGCCACGATCAGTTCCACTTGATCGGCGGACGGATTGACCGAGGGCATTGGTGTTGGCCGAAACGGTTCATTCCCATCCTTTCCGCAGGGAATGAAATATCGGTCGAGAATCCGCTCCACCATGTCGGAGAAGGGGAAATCCGCAAGAGCGCGTCGCATGTGTCCGCCTGGATCTCCCAACTGAAGCCGCCGAGCAAGTACGACGTCCATCGCCGTTCCAGACACGACGCCCAGTTGACCGGCTTGCGACACCGCTCGCGCCAATTGCCATCCAGAAACGGCCACTCCCATACCACCCTGAATGATAATCGGTTCCGGATGCGATTCCATCTTGATTGTTCCCGATGTCGCGCCGCGACGGCGATTGCGAAGGGCTTCGATCGTCCAGCCGCTGAGCCGATTACGTGTTAGCGAAGGCCTACGTGCTGCGGAAGATAGAACTGCGGGAGCAGCTAATCAACACGCAATAAACCCTCAAACGTGAGTCGCACGGACTGGGAGTCCCACGTGAGCATGCCATTGTCGCGAAGCATGTTCAGCGGCCCGGACAAGCGCGAAGCAATGACAACGCCGAACGACTCGCGTAGCAAGTGGTTACCGACGCGAGTTTCGTCCGGGAATTGGGGTGTCGTGCTCATGGTTCGGACTTTCTACGTGGACGTCTCATCAGCGCGGCTTACGCACCCGGGCGGACCTGCCTTCGGGCTTCCAGCTTAAGGGCGCTCGGAAACAAGACGTTGTCCTCTTTGTCGATGTGTCTCTGCATGTCGCGTTCGAGGTAGGCAAATCCGGCTAATAGCGAACGGTATTTCTTACACGCCCATTCTGGCGGCGAAAATCCGTCAGTCAGTTCTCTGAGCCTATTGAGCGCAGAGCCAGCGTCGTCGTGTTCGACTTCCATCTGCCGAATTGGATTCGACACGTTCTCGCAATGAGCGGACGGCGGTTGGTCGTTGGCCTCGATTTGCCGAATCCGAGGGAAGAGGCATTGCTCCTCTTTCAGCATGTGGCACCACAATTTAATAGCCATGCCTACGAACGTTTGTTGCGCTTCGCGCAGCCGCGGATCCTTATTGCCATGTGCGTGAACGACATCGCTGGCCAACGCCGCCAACCGGGGAATTTCTTCATGCAAGTATGCGTGATGCGTGGCTTCGATGTGATCGACCAGTTCCGTGAGCGACGTATGAGAGTTTAAATTTTCATGAGCCGCGGTGGGTCCAAGCGTTTGCTCTGTATTAGGCAGGTTCATGATAAGGGTCCTAACTAAGGTCTTCAGGGCTCGTTTAAAGTAATCATGATTCAACAGCCGCCTTCTAGGCATGAGCGGAGCATATTTGTTCCTCGCGGATTCGTTCCCATATCTCCGATCGGTAAACGGGCACCTCCCGCTCGCCCTCAATGCCCAGAACCACCTTGCCTCTGCGAACTTCGAGAACCGTTACCTTAAGCATTTGCTGCAGCGTATTGGGGCCTCCAATCACAACGGCTTCCTTGTTTTTTCTGCTTAGAACCAACATGGAGAAACTCCTTTCTCAAACCCTGCGAACACCGATTGGTTAGTTATCAAATTGGTAATGGACGCGCGTTTCAAGCGACGATTAGCCCGTAGACACCTCCATGGGAAAACGGCACAGCGGTCTGCGTTCTCGCGGCGCGGCGAGCAGCTCCGAGACCATCGTTTGGCCAAAAGCCTGTTCCACCATCGCCGCAGCCTGATCGAGGCGGTAATGTAGGGGACAAAGTCGCCGTCCGTGGCTCGGAATGCCAAGCGGACATTCCGGAAAGCGATGAATTGGATCGACCGCGTTAACTACGGCGAGAATGGAAAGCTTTTGCGAGTCATGAGCCAATGTAAAACCGCCGTTCAGGCCGCGCTGCGATTTGACGACGCCCGCTCGGCCTAAACTTTGCATCACCTTGGCGAGGTAGCCTGCGGGCACCTGCGTCGTTTTGGCGATTTGCGCGGTCGTGCGGGGGCCGTCTTGATCGGCAAGATAGACGGTGGCCCGCAAAGCGTACTCGGCCGTTTGCGAAATCATGATGGGACCCAGCCTAGCCGATAAATGGATATCAGGACCTTGACATCCATAATATGTCCTGGTAGGCTTTTGCTGTCAAGTCCATACGAGCCACCCAATTCGCGGCGATAGCGCAAAAAAGGCGGCCTAACGATGGCTATCTCAATTAATCCAGGTGTAATGCGGGGCCCGCAATCGCACCGCCGAACTTTCTCCCAAAGTCCGCTGCTCGTTTTCTATGAAGTGACGCGAGCGTGCGACCTAGTTTGCGATCACTGCCGCGCTTGCGCCCAGTCAGTGCCGGATCCACGCGAATTGACGACGCAGCAGTCGCTGCGGCTCATCGACGAGCTGGCGGAGTTTCGATCTCGGCCGATGCTGGTGCTGACGGGCGGCGACCCGCTCAAAAGGGCGGATATCTTCGACTTGGTGCAGCACGCGGTTAGTCGGCGACTAATCGTGTCGATCACACCCAGTGCAACCGCACTTGTGACGCGGCCGGCGCTTCACCGTCTTCGCCGAGCTGGCATCTCGCGGGTGGCCGTTAGTATTGACGGCGCGGACGCCGCCACTCACGACAAGAAGCGCGGAGTTGCGGGCAGCTTTGAGCGCAGCCTGCGAATTCTTGCAGAGTCCTACATGGAAGGAATTCCTACGCAGGTCAATACCACGATCACGCCTCAGAACGTTCATCAGATCGATCGTATGGCGAAGCTATTGGCGCGACAGAAAATCGCGATGTGGTCGGTGTTCTTTCTGGTGCCAGTTGGCCGTGCGTTTTTAGCCTCGCGTCTTTCGGCCGACCAATATGAGGCGGCGTTCGAACGGCTTTGGCAACAGTCGCAAAAGCACAGCTATGCAATCAAGACGACTGAAGCGCCGCACTACAGGCGATTCGTGATGCAGCGGCAGTCACGGAAAGGGAACGTAAATGCGCGCGGCAAACTAGGTGGCTATGTGCCGCTAGGTGTGAACGATGGAAAAGGCGTGATGTTCATCAGTCACGTCGGTGAAATTTATCCCAGCGGCTTTATGCCGATCCTTTGCGGAAAGTATCCAGAGGCAAATCCGGTGCGGGTGTACCAAGACTCGCCGATCTTTCGCGCCTTGCGGGATGCGAGTCGCCTCGAAGGCAAATGCAAGATATGCGAATTCCGTAACGTATGCGGCGGTAGCCGCGCTAGGGCTTACGCCGTGTCGGGAAACCCTTTCGCGGAAGAGCCTGACTGCGCCTACATACCGGCCGCCGTGGCGAGGAACTAGGACCAAAAACGATGCGACCGAAAGTGGCAGTGATTGGCGGCGGGATCTCGGGCCTTTCGGCCGCCCACACACTGGCAAGGTACGCAGCCAACATCGACATCGTTTTGCTGGAAGCAAGTGGTCGGCTAGGCGGTGTGCTGGAGACGACGCGTCGCGATGGGTTCCTTGTCGAGGCGGCCGCTGAAAACTTCTTGAGCAATCCGCCTGCGGCCGTTGATTTGTGCCGCGAAATCGGTAAGAGCGATAGCTTAATCGGCACCAGCCCGCGGCACCGCCGCTCGTTCGTCGTTCATCGCGGGCATTTAGAACCGATTCCAGCTGGTTTCGTCGCGATGGCGCCGAGCCGAATGTGGCCGCTGGTGAAGTCCCGGGTACTAAGTTGGCGCGGCAAAGTTCGCGCCAGCTTGGAGCTTTTCATTCCACCACGCTGCGGCGATGAAGATGAGTCCGTCGCGTCGTTCGTACGCCGGCGCTTTGGAGACGAGCTCTATGAGCGGCTTGTTCAACCGCTAGTCGGTTGCATCTACGGGGGCGAGCCGGAACGGCTTAGCATCGCGGCCACGATGCCGCGATTTCGCCAGATGGAGTGCGAATCGGGCAGCGTGGCCAGAGCAATATTTAGCAAGCGGCGCGAAGACGCAAGCGATAGCGGCGCAAGGTACTCGAAATTCGCTACGCTGCGTGATGGGATGTCAAGTCTTGTTGACGCGCTGGCCAAACGCTTGCCTGCCGGCACGGTGCAATTGGCTTCACCCGTGAATCATATTCTTCCGCACGAACGCGATCGATGGTTGCTTTTGGTTGGAGGCGACAATCGGCACTGGCTTGAAGTTGATGCGCTAATCATAGCCACGCCTGCCTACAAAGCTTCTAAGCTCCTGGCTAGCCTTGATTCGACGCTCGCCTACGATTTGGCCGAGATCGAATATTCAAGCTGTGCCGTCGTTTCGCTTGGATATAGGCTCGATCAAGTTAAGCGTCCGCTAGATGGGTTTGGATTTGTCGTTCCTGTTGTTGAGCGTCGAAATATTCTGTCCTGCAGCTATTCAAGCGTCAAATACGCCGGCCGCGCGCCCGACGATTCTGTGCTGCTGCGCGTCGTGCTTGGCGGCACGGCCCATCGCGGTTTGCTGTCTCTAACGGATGATGAACTAGTCGAATTGGCGCGCAGCGAAGTGAGTGAATTATTGTACATCGAAGGCGAGCCGGTATTGACCCATCTCAGCCGCCGCCGTCATGCGATGCCACAATACCATGTGGGCCATCGCCAGCGCATCGAAAAGTTCAATCAACGACTGGCGCGCTTCCCAACGCTCGCTTTGGCGGGCAACGCCTATTGTGGCGTCGGCATCCCGGCGTGCATTCAAAGTGGACAAGCTGCGGCCGAGCGGTGTCTCAGGCAATTAAAGCTACACGCGCCAACCTCAAGCGTCACGGTCGCTGCAGCGGAGGCTTCGGTATGACATCATTTTCACTGAACGACCGTCTTCTGAAGCGAGCGATCGCTTGGGCGATTGTCCTAGTCGTCCTAGGGCCTGCCGGCTGTCAACGCTCCTCGAAGCCAGCCGAGTCAGCGGCGAAGTCGGCTACCGCGTCTGCATCGAAGGCGGACGACAATGCGGAAAAGCCGACCAACACTACGACTTCAGAACCAATTGCCTCGCAGCCGCAATTGGCAACCGAAAGCGGTGCACAGCTATATGCCAGGCATTGCGCGGCCTGCCACGGCGAACGCGGCGACGGCAAGGGAATTGCGGCCGCATTTCTGTTTCCGAAGCCGCGCGACTTCCGGGCCGGCCGTTTCCGCCTCGTCAGTACGAACAACAACGTGCCGACACGGGAAGATCTCCACGCGGTGCTGTTGCGCGGCATGCCCGGATCATCGATGCCGCCATGGCCTCACCTGTCCCAGCATGAGCGCGACGCGCTGGTGGACGAGATCATGCGAATGAGGACCGAGGGCGCCAGGGAGTTTTACACTAATACCCTCAAGGAAGACGAGGGGCTAACGGATGAGGAACTGGCGGCCGAAGACGTTCAAGCGGAGATCGACGAGTACGTCGAGGAGTTCACAACGCCGGGCGAGAGCACGGAGGTTCCGGAAGCCGGCACGCCAACGGCCGATTCCCTTACTCGCGGCAAGGATGCCTACGCCCGGTTTACCTGCGTTCAATGCCACGGCGAAACGGGCAAAGGCGATGGGGCGGCGGCCATGGTCGACGACGAAGGGATGCCGACGCGACCGCGAGATTTCACGCTTGGCGTTTTTAAAGGGAATCACGATCCGGCGTCTCTTTATCGGCGCGTTGCTTATGGGATGCCGGGCACGCCGATGCCGGCGTCCACCACGATGACGCCCGAGCAAATGATTGCCCTAGTTCATTACATCCGCTCTTTGTCCACCGAGGAGCAGCGCGAGGCGGCGATTGCCAAGCGAACGAAAATTGTAGCGAAGCGCGTGGAGGCTGTCCCAGAATCCGCGGAGGCGGACGCTTGGGACCAATTGGAGCCGGTGCTGCTGCAGACGACGCCGCTGTGGTGGCGAAACGATGCCGATGCAAAGCTTGCCGTGCAAGCGCTGCACGATGGAAAAGCGATTGCCATACGGATGTCGTGGGCAGATACATCGGCCGATGAGCATTCACTGCGGAGTGAATCGTTTGAGGACGCCGTTGCGGTTGAACTTTATCGCGGGCCTGCCGAGCCGTTTTTGGGAATGGGCGACGCCAAATCGCCCGTGGATGTATGGTTCTGGGACGCCGATCGACAAAGCGGTCCCCTCGCCGCTGCCGACTCGGAATACCCCAACACGGTTGTTGACGTCTTTCCGTTCAGTGAAGCCGTGGTGGCAACAGCCGAATTGAATCGGCCGGGCGCACGCATGGCCGATCAGCCCGATATCTCGTTGCCTGCGCGAGCGGTCGGCAACCTTATCACGCCAACTGCGGACGATGAATCCGGTGGAACGTCGTTGCATGTAGCCGGCCCGCGAACCGTTACCTTTCGCGTTACCCAAAGCCAAATTGTTCGGGCAATGGGCGCCTGGAGCGATGGGAGATGGACCGTCGTAATGACCCGCGCGCTTTCGCCGTCGTCTCAAGACGACGGGACGTCGCTTGAGCCAGGAGGAAAAGCATCGGTGGCTTTCGCTGTTTGGGATGGAATGCACGGCGACCGCAACGGGCAAAAGTCGGTGACTATTTGGCAAGACCTACATTTGGAACCATAGGGTGTAATCGCTGTTCGGATGAATTCATGCCGGCGGCTTTAATGCCACACGGTTGACAGAACCTTCATCGAATGAATTGGAGAGAATGAAATGTATCGTTTCGCAAATACGTTCGTCAGCATAACGGCTGTGGCGATTATTTCCCTCTCCTCTGCAACTGCGGCGGAGTGGGGATCTATCAAGGGCCGCCTGATGGTCGAGGGGCAGCCTCCCAAGCCCAATCCTCTTGTCGTGACGAAGGACCAATTCTGCATCGACAATCCGCCACTGAACGAAACCATCATCGTCGGCGAGGACGGCGCGCTTGCGAATGTGGTGGTTTACCTTCGTGCGGCTCGACCTTGGCGACATCAAGGTGCCGGCCGCGTCGTTAAAGGCAACTCGTTAATCGCAACGGAAATAGGGTCCAACGTCATCATTAGGTAACGAAATCATGGATATCACAAGGCGTCGATTTCTTGAGGCGTGCGCTGCCGGTGGCGGTATTCTCCTTGCTGGTCCGCAATCATGGGCCTTCGCGCCGGTCAGCGTGGAGAATCCGCTCGGCAGCTATCCGGACCGGGGGTGGGAAAAAATCTATCTCGACCAGTACCGCTACGACAGCACGTTCACGTGGATTTGCGCACCGAACGACACGCACATGTGCCGCCTGCGGGCGTTTGTGCGTAACGGAGTCATGATTCGCAGCGAGCAGAACTACGACCATGATCGCTGCGGCGACTTGTACGGGAACAAGGCGACCCAATCCTGGAACCCGCGAGGCTGCCCGAAGGGTTACACCATGCAGCGCCGCATCTACGGGCCCTATCGCTTGAAGGGTCCCGTGCTGCGTAAGGGCTGGAAGGAGTGGGTCGATGCGGGCTGCCCGTCGCTCTCGGACAACCCTGAACTGCGCACGAAATACAAGTTCAACGATCGCGGCAACGATCGCTTCGTACGGCTGACTTGGGACGAGGCGGCGAAGTATGTCGCCGACGCGTTGTTCAATATCGCGAAAACTTACAGCGGCGATGAAGGCGCACATCGTCTTCAGCGCGACGGCTACGAGCAGCGGATGATCGACAAGGTGGAGGGCGCCGGCACGCGCGTGGTCAAGATCGGCTCGAATCTGCCGATCCATGGCATCATCGGAAAATTTGGCATCTACCGTTTCGGCAACCTGCTCGG
This sequence comes from Lacipirellulaceae bacterium, assembly GCA_035249585.1. Lineage (GTDB taxonomy): Bacteria > Planctomycetota > Planctomycetia > Pirellulales > Lacipirellulaceae > JABDGM01. The sequence continues at coordinate 2,950 of DATFGJ010000612.1, read as the reverse complement.
GTTACTCGATCATCACGTTCGTGGCGTGCCGCCGGAAGAAACGCGCGGTGCGCGCGACTGGAACGAATACACATGGCGCGGCGATCAGGCGCCCGGGCACCCGTTCGTTCACGGCTTACAAACTTCGGATATGGATTTCAACGATCTGCGCTTCTCGAAGCTGGTAATTCAGATCGGCAAGAATCTCATTGAAAACAAGATGCCGGAGTCGCACTGGCTCAATGAATGCATGGAGCGCGGGGCAAAGCTCGTCGATATCGCGCCTGAATACAACGGTCCGGCTTCGAAGTCGGATTATTGGATATCGGTCCGCCCCGGACTATCGGACCTGGCCGTCCTCTTGGGGGTCACCAGGATCATGATAGAGGAAGGCTGGTATAAGCCGGATTTCTGCCGTCGGTTTACCGATTTTCCGCTGCTGGTGCGGACCGACACGCTGAAGCGCCTGCGGCCGCAAGACGTCGATGCTAGCTATCGTCCTAAGGATATTTCAGGCGGTCCCTCTTACAAGGTGCAAGGCCTTACCGACGAGCAGCGCGAGCGCATTGGCGACTTCTGCGTTTGGGACAGCGATGCGAACAAAGTGGCATTCATCAGTCGTGACGAAGTCGGAGCGAACATGGCGCTCAATGCGGCCCTGGAGGGGACGCAGGAAGTGAAGTTGGCCGACGGCCAGAGCGTCGAAGTGATGCCGATTTTCGAAATGTATAAGCGGCACCTCAAGGATTACGACGAAAAAACGGTCGAGGAAATATCCGCCGCGCCCGGCCACTTAGTGCGCCGCTTGGCCGAGGATATCTGGAAGACAACTGAAGCGGGTCATCCCGTTGCCATTCACGTCGGCGAAGGAATCAACCATTACTTCCACGCCACGCTCCACAACCGCGCTTGCTATTTGCCGCTGATGCTGACCGGCAACATCGGCATTCACGGCGCGGGCTCGCACACGTGGGCCGGCAATTACAAAGGCGCATTGCTTCAGGCTTCCGCGTGGAGCGGGCCCGGCGCCGGAAGCTACGTCGCCGAAGATCCGTTTAATCCTGTGCTCGATGAGACGGCTCGTATCACGCACGACAACATCCGGCACACCGGCGACGCCGAGGACCCGTCGTACTGGGCCTGCGGCGAGCGAACGCTCACCGTGAACCTGCCCAAGGGCGGGGAACGCTGTTTCACCGGCAATACGCACATGCCGACGCCCACCAAGGTAATCTGGTACAACAACGCCAATTTCCTGAACCAGTCCAAGTGGATTTACAATATCATCGTCAACGTGTTGCCAAAGATCGACATGATCGTCGATCAGCAAATTGAGTGGACGGGCAGTGCGGAATACGCCGACGTTGTCTTGCCGGTGAATTCCTGGGTTGAGATTCAGGATTATGAATGCGGCGCCTCTTGCTCCAACCCGTTCCTTCAGGTCTGGAAGGGCGGCATCAAGCCGGTGCACGATTCGATTGACGATGGACTAGTCTTCGCCAAAGTCGCCGACGCTCTTGGCCAGAAGACGGGCGACAAGCGCTTTTCCGATTTCTTCAAGTTTGTCACCGAAGGCAAGAACAAGGTTTACCTGCAACGCGTGTTCGACAACTGCACGACAACTCGCGCGCAAGACGGGCCGTACCACGTGGATCGTTTGCTCGCCGGGGACTACGGCGGTGAGCCGGGCGCCGCGCTGATGCTTTTTCGCACCTATCCGCGTGTGCCGTTTTGGGAACAGGTCCACGACTCGATTCCGTTTTACACGGACAGTGGGCGGCTCCACAGCTACTGCGATCTTCCCGAGGCGATCGAGTACGGCGAGAACCTGATCGTTCATCGCGAAGGCGTCGAAGCCACGCCTTATTTGCCGAACGTGATTGTGTCGACGAGCCCATTTATCCGACCCATCGACTTCGGCATTCCGCTCGATACGACCGACGCTGAGCTGCGGCAAGTGCGCAACGTGAAGATGTCGTGGGCTGAAGCGAAGCAAACCGTGAATCCACTCTGGAAACAGGGCTACACGTTCTTTTGTACAACGCCCAAGAGCCGCCATTCGACGCATTCGTCCTGGTCAACGGTCGACTGGAATTGGATCTGGAGCGACAACTTCGGCGACCCCCATCGCACGGACAAACGGGCGCCGGGCGTGGCCGATCGCGAGATCATCATGAACCCGCAAGCGGCGAAGGAGCTCGGTATCAACGATGGCGACTACGTGTGGGTCGATGCCAACGAGCTCGATCGGCCTTACATCGGCTGGAAGGACGATACAGGTCCGCGGCACAAAGCGTTTCGCTGCCTGGTGCGCGTGAAATACAATCCGGGCCTGCCGTACAACTTCACGATCATGAAGCATACCGGCTGGATCGCCAGCGAACGCTCGGTCAAGGCGCACGAAACGCGGCCCGACGGCCGGGCGCTGGCCGCCGAGACCGGCTACCAGGCGAGTTACCGCTACGGTTCACACCAGAGCATCACGCGCAACTGGTTGATGCCGATGCATCAAACGGACACGCTGTTCCACAAGCGCACCGTGGCGATGGAGTTCACATTTGGCTTTGACGTGGATAACCACGCCGTGAACACCGTGCCCAAGGAAACGCTGATCCGTATTACTAAGGCGGAAGACGGCGGGCTCGGTGGCGTCGGCATCTGGAAGCCGGCGCGCTCAGGCTACAGTCCCGGCGAACTTACAGAGCAAAACCAAAAGTATCTCGGCGGCGGATACATAGCCGTCAATGTGTAATGGACAGGGCTCAACTATGACTGATGCAAAAGTCAGCGGCGTGCCGAAAATTCATCCCGCATCGCGGGAAATATTGCCGGATGACCCCATGGAGATGCAGGGGTTCGAGGTCGCCGGCGACCCGGACCTCATGCTTCGAATGCTAGTCGAAGAGTATGCCCGCATCGGCTGGGGAGTAGGCGCGATCATGCAATTGGCCTGCAATGCAAACTACACAGC
>DATFGJ010000611.1:0-2653 GCA_035249585.1 Lacipirellulaceae bacterium | reverse complement strand
TAGATTGCTGAGCGAGCTGACTGCGCTGCGTCGACGTGCCGCCAGCCAAGCTATTTTGAGCATAGTTGCCGTTGATATAGATCGCAGGACGGATCTGCATCACCTCGTAAATGCGGTTGGAAAAGTCCAGAGCGAACTGCGCCATCTCCTGGTCCGTTCGCTCGGTAATGCCGTCCTCGAAATCGAGCACGGGCGGCAAATAGCCGGGGCGCATCCAGGGGCCGGCCATTTGAATCATGTGGCTTGCTTCGTCCGTTCCGCTGTTGGCGATGCCGCCGGTGTCCGGCGACGTGCCGATGATATCGGCCCGGCTGCGATGATACGTGCCGGTGATCAGCCCGGCGTTCGTCGCCCGCGTAATGTTTTGACCGAAGTAAGGATCGTCGTAGCGGCGTGAAAGGCAAGCATCGGTGCTGACGCCGCCGCAGTTCGCATTCGAAGTGAGGAGATTATCGTGGTTGTGGTCGAACCCCGTGGTGCCGCCGCGGCTGGATCGGATGAACACGAAGTCGCGATCATTGGTGTTGTGCAGCGTAGCCCAGTTCGAAGTGCTGATATTTCCTTGCCAGGCGGAGATGTCGATGCCGAGCAAGCGCTGCGCAGTAGCCGGCGCGCTGCAACATAAGAACGCGCTTGCCGCGGCCGCCAGGGTTTGAATTTGGCGGCCGAATCGGCATGTACTTTTCCGGCTGCTCATCTCTGTCTCCGAGCCAACGGATAGGTCGGCGTTGTTCCGCCGCCGACCGGCCCCGATCCGGCGCTCACGAGCGCGGGCGTTTGACGCCCTAACTCAAGCCTACGCATCGTTTGCAAACGCGCCAACGCGCGTAAGCGAATTGTTGCGAACTATTCAGGCATTTCAAGCGGTTGCGCGCTGCGGCGAGCGACCTGTGCGCAATAGCGCGAAGCACCAGAGCGCGCCGCCTGTGCGCAATAGCGTGAGGCATCTGCGCGGACATAGTTGAAACCAGCGCTAGTGCCCGATGCGTCGCGTCGGCGCACGACGAGCGGCTAGTTCGAACAATCGTCGTCGAGACATGCACAAAAACGGCGACGGTGTCGCCAGCTTCTGCGATCGCAAACTGGCGGTTGCGAAGACGCAATTATTGGCTTCTACGTCGCGGCGCTAACCCCAGTCCCAGTAGCCCGCCGACAGCCAGCAGCATCGAGGCTGGCTCCGGTATCGCGACGGCTTTGGCCCAGAATGAAATGGTTGTTGCCGTAGGGACGCCCCCAACGACGCTTTCGCGGAGCCGCACCAGCGGATTTGGCAGGTTCGGCGTATTGAACGTCGTCAGCCGCACCCAGCGCGAAGGCGTGCCGCTGACCGGCGAGTCGTCGACGAAATTGAAATCGACCTGATTCGACTGCAGGCCCGTGTGGGCCATCGAGGCCGTTACAAGCGAAGTGTTAGGCGTGAGTTGAAGATTGGCGCTTGTGGAGCCTGAGAAGCGCGGCTCCTGAAAAATGACCTCCGTGCCAACCGTGGCCGCCTCGAAATCGCCGAAGTTTGCCGCGCCCGCCGAAGTCGTGTTCGTGATGTCGTCGATCCAGATGCGATACTGCGTGAAGCCGTCTGCATCGTTGCCCAAACGAATCATCTCGAGCACGCCCCAATCGTCGTCGAGCATGCTATTGGCCGTGGCGCCGGCGAAGGCAGTCAGCGTGTCCGTGAGTGGCGTGAAGGTGAACTGCTGCCAGGTGCCGTCCGCCGTGAGCGTCTGCCCGTCGCGATTCACAAACTCAATCCCGTTGGCTGAGCCGCCGTTGGCGCCGATGGCCAGGTTGTTCGGATTACCCGTCTCGCGAATGCCGATGGAAACCTTTAATGAAGCGGCGTCGGCCGGAACGGCCGACAAGGAGATGGCGGACAATACCACGCAAATTACTAGCGGTAATGGGAGCCTCATTAGCGGTACCTCTCAGGATGAGCCCATGAAAAGACGAAAAGACGAATTGGTGCTTCTTTCAGCGTACTTGCCATTTCAACCGCGACAACCGGCCAAAGCGCATTTTTCTCTCGTTTTCTCGCAAAACGGCTGGCCTGATCTGCAGCCCGCCGAAATCAATTCAGCTCGAAGTTGATGGGCTGCTCATCACCTTGACGCACGGCCGCCGTCAGCCTGCTTTTTGCTCGTGTGGTGTACTCCGGCGGCAGGACGATTTTAGGCGGAGGTACTGGGTCGCCTTCCCTGAAGCCGGGCGGCAGATCGGGGCCTACGTTGACGGTAACCGTGTATTGGCCCGGCGGAAGCGCGAGCTCGTATTCTCCCTCTTCCGCAAGGGAGGCCGACACGGGGCGTCCCTTCGACGGAAAGAAGGTCAGGCTGCCCTTTTCGAGCGGCGCGCCGCGATACGTGACCCGTCCCTCGACTGCGACTTCGTTCGAGGATTCGCCGCAGCCGGTCGCGCCGGCGAGCGCTATGAGCGTCACGGCCAATAGCGATCGCCGAGTGATAGGATTCTTCGAAACGCACTTTGAGCAGGAGGCAGACGACGAAGCACAGTTCATGGCAAAAAGTCTCGCCGATAACGTGGCTGCCGCTCGGCCGACTTCGGCGAGCTCAGTCGGGTCTGGATCAAGCGGGCTCCGCGGCTTCCTGTCAGGCATCGTTATTCGGATACAGTCTCGTCGCCGTTGCGCGAGCCCATC
>DATFGJ010000610.1:0-2220 GCA_035249585.1 Lacipirellulaceae bacterium | reverse complement strand
CGCGCACCCGGGCGTTCTTCAATCGCACAGGCTCGCGTGTTCGCACTCTCGTCGAGTATCCCAATGCCGCGCATACGCTCGAATTCGAGACGGAACCGGAGCCGTACTTTGCCGATCTGGCAGGCTGGGCCGCGACCAGCGCGGCTCGGTAAGCGCGCGGCGGTGGCGGCGCGCGATCTAATGATTTGGCCTGGCGCACGATGCTGAAGGGCATGTAGCGATTTGGTTATGCTTTGGCGCCGGTCAGCGCGGCCACGACTCGCGACAAAACGCGACTTACGATGATCGCCACTCCAAGCCCTGCCATCCCGAGGAAAATCAGCGCCGCAGCCAAAATGCGAATCATGTCCATGGCGCTATCGCCAAGGAACAGCAGCATGATGGCGGCCAGCAGCGGTATGGCGACGGCCAGCACGACAATCCAGAACAGGTGCTTCGGGACGGGGGCGAGCTCCTGTTGGGCCACATTTTCGAAATCCCGCGCGTTACGCCACATGCCCGGGTAAAGCGCACGCAGCACAACGAATTCCACGCCGCATAGCGAGTAGGCCAGCGCGATGAGTCCCGACATGCAAAACGAGGTTACGAAGTGGGCCGCCGTTTCCATTCCCAAAGGCGGATCGGTCAGGTAATAAATTATGGCCGGGAAGAGAAGGCCGCCAGGGAACCAGCCGAACGCCGTAAGTGCGGCGATCCATATCGGCAAGCGCAGCGCCTTGCGCCGCGCTGACTCGACATAACCATCAGCGAGCGGTTCGGCGCTTGCCAGTGCATTCCAGCATTTCCACACCGGGCGCACCGCCAGAATGAACAGTGTGAGCGCAATTGGGTAGACGACGGCGTTGTAGCCGATGATCAGTTGGGCAAACAGTCGCTTTTGTTCGGTTGTCAGCGCGCCGCCGATTTGCGTGGTGTTGTAAGCAATGTTGACCGCGCTGCCCGCGAGCTGCGGAAGCACGACCATTAGAATCAGCCAGAGGAATGGGCGGCGCACCACGCCGGACAACACTCTTGGGAGTCGCGGCAATTGCCGCTCGGCCTGGCGGAGCTGCCGGCAACCATCGAGCTGTTTGGCCAGCTCGGCTCCGCTGGCGAAGCGATCTTTGGGTTCCGGCTCCAGGCAGCGGCCGATCGAGCGCTCGAGCGTTTTGCGTGCCCCCGGCGGACCGGCCCGGCACACGGGGCGGGCGCCCCACCGCTCTTGGGACATCGTGCGCAGCGATTCGAGAAGATCCGCTCCGCGCTTCGGCATGGGGAAGCACAAGCGTCCTTCGAGCAGCTGCTCGAGCACCAGGCCGAGCGAATAAAGATCGGAGCGAGGCGTCACGGCTTCGTGGCCCGTCGGGTCGTCGGGATTGAACGCGTCGAGGTGCTCGGGGGCCATGTAGGCAAATGTGCCGCCGAACATCTCTTCGCCGCCGGCTTCGCTTCCCAGCGGCTGTGACGAGATGTTGAAATCGGCGAGCATCGGTCGGCCATACGAGTTGACCAGCACGTTCGCGGGCTTGATGTCGCGATGCAAGACGCCATGGCGATGGGCAAAATCGAGTGCCTCCGCGAGGCGGCCGCCGAACCAGGCCGTCGCCTCGACCGCATCCATGCGCGCCAAGGCTTCGCGATCGTGAAGAGCCGAGGGATCGAGCGCCGTGGGCAGGGATGTGGCCTGGTCGATGATCGCGAGCATCTGGGCGCCGGTCCACTCGTTCGGCACTTCGTTCGGCTGCGATTTGCGTTTCTCGCCTTTGCCGTGCAGTTTCGCGATGAGCTTTTCCAGCCCGATTCCGGGGACCAGCTGCATGCACAGCAGGCGCTGGTTAAAGTCCTTGTCGACGGTTTCGGAGAAGACTTGGACGATGTGCTGATGCTCCAGGCGCGCCATCGTGCGGCCTTCGCTGCCGCGATTGGCCGAAATCTTCAGCGCCACCTGGCGGTCGAGCGAGATCTGCCGGGCCAGGTAGACATGGCCGAACGCGCCTCGGCCCAGCAGGCTGATAATCTCAAAGTCGTCGACTTTCGCGCCGGGCAGCAGGGCCATCGGCCGCTCTGTATCGCGCCCGGCGCGGCGGGCCCGTTCAGGAATTTCGATCGTCGGGGCGGCATCCTGCGTGCGCGCGGGCGGCGCGGCCGCAGGGCGAAAGCTTGGCGCACCGCCGGTGCTGGGTTCGGCCAGGACGACGTCTGAAATTTCGGTCGCATCGCGCGGCGTGAACGATTCCGTTT
>DATFGJ010000609.1:0-3969 GCA_035249585.1 Lacipirellulaceae bacterium | reverse complement strand
GCTCCACCGAAAGATCAACGACGTATTCCTGGTGCGGATTATCAAGATGCTTGATTGCGGTCGAAAGCGCGTACGTGCGGCCGCTGAAAGTGATCGATTGAGTGCTGCTGGTTTGTCGCGCCATTCGGCGCGCCAGCTCGAGGTCCGATTTAACACGACGCGCGGCGGACTCCACCTGATGGAACAGCAAGGAATCGAAGAAGGTGGGAACGGCCGCACCCGCTAAAATACCGATGATCAGGATCACAATCACAAGTTCCATGAGCGTGAAACCACGTCGTAGCCGAGTCTCTCCGAGACTCGGATGGTGCGTGTCTTCGCCACGGCGAATCTTCGATCGGAGAGACTCGCCTACGTGAAGCCTGCCTGCCTGCTTGCGTGTTCGCCGCGTAATGGTAGTGATCGTGCGCATCGTCGAGACGGCTGCGGTTAGCGGCTTTTTTAGTGCGGAGTAATTCAACTCAAGCATAGTCCGCAGGGCCGATTCCGAGGCGATGGACGATCTTCGTCCGACGGAGCACCCCTTGCCCGACACTCGGTGCAGATGCGGTTCGGCGCGGCTTTTCCGATTATGCGGCGCCGGGCGAAGACCGCTGGGCTATGCTGGTGCCGTTTGTGCGGCCGAAGTTGCGTTAAAAAGCCCTCGGTCGGCAAGGACCATTTCTCTGTCGCAATGTCGTATGGGGATGCGACCCGGCCTTTTGGAAAAACCAAACGCGACTCGCAAATTACGAACTACGCTTCCCCTAGATAGCGGCGCTAAGCCTCGGTTTTTTGGCGCCGGTAGCGGGAAAAATCTGGGTCGACGTGCTTTTTGTCAGCTCGCTCCGAAGCCCCCGCTCGGGTCAGTATTTCATTCTGATTTTGGGGAGACACGCAAATGCGAACGCACAAGGGTTTTACACTGGTCGAGCTCGTGGTCGTGGTCATGATTCTGGGCATCCTGGCGGCTGTGGCCGCTCCGAAGCTGCTGGGAACTTCGAGCGCGGCCGCTGACAACGGCCTCAAGCAAACGCTCGCCGTGGTGCGCGATGCCATCGAGCGCTATGCGGCTGAGAACGCCGGGGCTCTGCCGGGCGAGGCCGGCACCGAACTCGACTTCAAAAATGACTTGAAGGAGTTCTTGCGAGGAACGTTCCCGATCTGCCCGGTTGGTAGTAAGGACGCCGCGGTGTTAATCAGCACGGGTGCGGGTGTGGACATTTCAGCGACAGCACCAACCGCCGGCGGCCCGTCGTGGCAATATAACAAGGATAATGGCCAGTTCATCTGCAATTGCCCTGATCTCACGAAGAGTGAGGACGATCTTGCTACGCTCCATTACTACGAGCTCTAAGCTGGCCAGCGACTTGTGATTGCTTGCATCGCAGAGGAGTTTGGGCAAAAGGGGAAAACGGCGCGGCTTGCAGTTAGCTTGCTAACTACGTCGATTGTCCCGGTCGTAACAAAGATCGGGTCAGCCACGCGCCGATAAGCAATGCGAGGAACTGCACTTTGGCTCTTAAGCAGATCGTAAACCAGCGCAAGGCCGGCGGAGTGACCGACTCACCGCGCGCGGCAGGCAAGAAGTCGAAAATCCTCGTCTGTGAGGACAATTCGGCGTTGTCGGGCGTCGTGAGTTTTAACCTGGTGCGCGCCGGCTTCGAGGTCGTTGCAGTGACCAACGGGCAGCTGGCGCTCGAAGCCTTGAACAAGGACTCGTACGATTTGGTGCTGTCGGACCAGCAGATGCCGCTCATGACGGGAATTCAACTGTGCGAGCACGTTCGCCAGTTGCCCGCTTACAAAGAAACGCCATTTATTCTGCTCACGGCCAAGTGCATGGAAATCGACAAGACCAAATTGCAACGAACGCTCGGGCTGACAAAGGCGTTGCCGAAGCCATTCAGCCCCAGCGAGCTGGTTGCCTGCATCAAGGAAGCGCTGACGAAGGCCTGACGGACGTAGGTGAGTAAGTGGGTAGGTGAGTAAGTGAGCATTGGTTTCCGCAACTTTCTCACCCACTCACTTACTCGCCTACTCACCACAACGACGGACAGGATGTCCGTCGCAAGGGAAGGAATCCCATGTTTGCCAGCAAGCTGCACATTCGACTGCCGCGGCGCATCGCGGCTTATTTCCTTCTCTTCGGGCTGGCCGCTCTGGTCTGGCTCGGCTTCGGGTCCGTGCACGTCGCCCGAAACGTATCGCATGAGCGATCGGAAAGTGCGTCGCTGAGCCGGTTGGGGCATGGATGCCACCGCATTGCGCTGGCATATCTGCGCGACAAAGGCACCGATCTATCGGTCTTGTTGGCAGAGATGCGCTCTCAATCGGGCGCGGATTATTGCGCCATTGTGAACCCGGCGGGCGAGTACCTGGCCCACTCCGATAGCCTTTACAAAGGGCAGCCCGCCACCGACCGCGGCCACACAACCGATCGCTGGGGCGAGGTCGTGCGCGTCGAGTATGTCAGCGACTCGGGCGTCGCGATTCACGAATACCGCGCACCGCTTCAAGCTGGCAGCACGAAGCTTGGTACCTTGCGCATGGCGGTCTCGCAGCCCAGTCTGTGGAGCTATCTGCGCATCGGCGCACAGTTTGCGCCCCTGGCGTTCATTGGACCGGCCTGCTGGGTCGCCGCGGGCGCCGTGCTGCTGGGCCGGATGGTCAGGCCGGTGGCCGATATCGAACGCCAGCTGCTTCACGTGGCGACAAGCCCGTCGGTCGACGGCTGCGAGCTGCGCGAAGTGCCAACCGTCGGCGGCGCTGCCATGGGCTGGAATCGCATCGTGCGGCAACGGGTCGAGGCGCCCCAAACCGATACGCTGCGCGGTCGAGTGCGGCGATCGATGGAGCAGGGCCGATACAGCCGACTCGATGCCGTGCTCAACAGCATCCCTGAGGGCGTGGCGGCCACCGATGCAAGCGGGATGCTTACGTACTCGAACATGCCCATGGCAGTCCTCATTGGTCTGAAGGAAGCGGTCGTGGCCGGCGATAGCGAAACGGCCGGCGAGTCGTCGCGCATGATCGAGCAGCTGGCTCTGCGCTGGACCATTCCCAGCGACGATCCCATCCTGGCCGACGAGAATCGCGACCGCTCCGTGGTCACGGAGCTATCGCGCGAGGAGAACGGGCAGCGCCGAATCATCCGCGTGGCCCGTCATCCGATTTGTGACGCCGGCAGCGGCGGAAAGCAGGAAACGCACGTGTGGACGCTCCGCGACATCACGCAGCAAAAGCTGGCCGAGGAAATGCGCGACCAGTTCGTCGATACGGCCACGCACGAGCTACGCACACCGCTGGCCAATATCAAGGCCTACGCCGAAACGCTGGCGCTGGCCGATGTGATCGACATCGAGCAGCAAAAGCAATTCCTCAACACGATCAACTCGGAAGCCACGCGGTTGGCGCGCTTCGTCGACGATCTCTTAAGCGTCAGCAGCATGGAGCTCGGCTCGCTCTCGCTCAACAAACAGGTCACCGAGCTTGGCCGCATGCTCAACGAGGTGCTCACCAAGATCCAGCCGCAGATCGACGAGAAGGATCTCACCCTGGAAGTCGTTCTGCCGGAGAAACTGCCTGAGCCGAAGCTCGACAAGGACAAGGTCGCCGCGGTGCTGGTCAACTTATTGGGCAACGCCGTGAAGTACACGCCGGCAGGCGGGCGCGTCACGTTCCGAGTGAATGTCACGGACCAGAATATCGAAATCAGCGTCGAGGACACGGGCGTGGGCATTGCGAAAGACGAGACGGCGAAGGTGTTCGAAAAATTCTTCCGCAGCAACGACCCGCGCGTGCAGGAGCAAACGGGCACCGGCCTGGGCCTGGCCCTGGCGCAAGAGGTCGTGCGACTGCACGGCGGCGAGATCGGCGTAGAAAGCGAACTCAACAAGGGAAGCACGTTCACGGTAACGCTGCCGTTGGGGTAGGAGGAGGGTTCAGGGTTCAGGGTTCAGATGTATGGCCTATAGCTGTAGCTGAACC
>DATFGJ010000608.1:0-2283 GCA_035249585.1 Lacipirellulaceae bacterium | reverse complement strand
TCGATGATCATCCCGGCGTCGTGGCCCGCCTGGAAATGCATGCTGAAAAGGCCCGCTCAGCACTAGGCGACACACTCACCGGTCGAAAAGGCAATGAAGTTCGACCGGCAGGCCAGTTAGCCGGGGTTGCCCAAAACGCCGCCGCCCCTTAATCTGCGAGTTCCCCTTTTATTCAACGACCCCCTGCGCATGTGGGTTAGCGCCACGCGCTGATGAGCGACGACATTCTTCAATCTCCGGCCCGCTCCCCGCTGCGGCGACTAACCGGCGTGCAAATCCTCGGCACGGGCAGCTACGTGCCCGAACAGGTCATCACAAACGAAGCGCTCGCCTCGCTGGGTTGCGACGCCGACTGGATTATCCAGCGCACTGGCATTCGCGAGCGGCGCCATGCGCCGCCCGAGATTTCTACCAGCGATATGGCGGTAGCCGCCGCCGAGCGCTGCCTCAAAGCGGCGGACGTGGACCGCAGCGAAATTGACCTGGTGGTGCTGGCCACGCTGTCGCCCGATTATTTACTGCCGGCGACGGCGACGGCCGTGCAGGACCGCCTCGGGCTGAACTGCGCCGCGATGGATCTGTCGGCGGCTTGTGCCGGCTTTATGTACGCGCTCGTCACGGGCATGCAGTTCGTTGCCACGGGCACGAGCAAGCTGGCGCTAGTGATCGGCGCCGACACGAACAGCCGCGTGATGGACCCGGCCGATAAGAAAACCTTTCCGCTATTTGGCGACGGCGCCGGTGCAGTGCTGCTGGCCAAAGGCGGCGCCGATCAAGGACTAGTTTCCTATACGCTGGGCGCCGACGGCTCGGGCACGCAGCTTCTCATCCGCCCGGCGGGCGGCTCGCGCGTTCCGCTCAACGGCTGCGGCGTAATACCTTCCGACTGGTTCGTAAAGATGGATGGCAGGCCCGTGTTTAAGTGGGCCGTGCGGCTGCTCCACGATTCGTCGCAGCAAGTTCTCGAAGCGGCCGGACTTAAGACCTCGGACGTCAATCTTTGGCTGTTTCATCAGGCGAACATCCGCATTCTGGATGCGGCCGCCGACGCTTTGGCGATTGACCGCAACAAGATCGAAACCCACATCGACCGCTACGGCAATACTTCGGCCGGCAGCGTGCCAATCGCGCTGGACGAATCGCTTCGCGCCGGCCGCTTCAAGCGCGGCGATTTGCTCCTGATGTGCGGCTTCGGCGGCGGCCTCTCCTGGGGCACGGCCCTTATGCGCTGGTAATGGCTGTGTAACGAGGGTGCCACAGGGATGCACGCGCCGAAAACAAAAAGGCTCCCCACTCGCAAGCAAGTCAAGCCAGCCGACACGTGGGACCTGTCCAGTCTCTACACGACCGACCCCGACTGGGAGCGGGCGTTCGCCTCTTGGGAAAAACAAATTCCGCGCTACGAAATGTTTCGCGGCACGCTGGGCGATGGTCCCGCCGCGCTTGCTGAGTGCTTGGAATTCGATAGCGACTTCGAACGCTCGGGCGAGCAGCTCGCTACATATGCTTACCTCAAAACGGCTGAAGACCTCGCCGACAGCAACTACCAGCGAATGCTCGGCCGCTACGAGCATGCCGCGACGCTCGCCGCCGAGGCGGCCAGTTTTATCCGGCCGGAAATTCTCGGCCTCCGTTCGGATACGCTCGATCATTATGTGCGCGCTGGGCAGCTCAAGCGGTTTCGATTGCAACTGGAGCGGCTCATTCGTTACAAGCCGCATACGCTGGGCCAAGGCGAAGAGAAGCTGCTGGCGATGCAGCAGGAAATGGCCGGTGCCGCCAATCGCGTGTTTCGACAGCTGACCGACGCCGACCTGAAGTTTGGCATGTGCCGCAATGAGAAGGGCGAGTCGGTCGAGCTGTCGCAGTCGACGTTCTCGGTGTTCCTTCACTCGCCAAGCCGCGCGGTTCGCCGCCGGGCGTTCCACCAGTTTTATCAGCAATTTCAATCGCACGAGAATTCACTTGCGGCTGCATTCTCAAGCTCTGTGCAAAAAGATGTTTACTACGCTCGCGCTCGTGGCTATCCGAGCGCCCGCGACGCATCGCTGTTCCACGACAACGTGCCCGTGGCCGTGTACGACAACCTCATTGTCGCAGTGCGCAGCAAGCTGCCGGTCGTCCACAGCTATTTCGACCTGCGCCGGCGCAAAATGCGGCTCCGCAACATTCATCATTATGACACGTACGTGCCGATCCTCAGCGAGCTGGAAACGCGCCACACGTGGAAGCAGGCCGTGGATGTCGTGACCACGTCGCTCGTGCCGCTGGGAGACGATTATT
>DATFGJ010000607.1:0-6673 GCA_035249585.1 Lacipirellulaceae bacterium | reverse complement strand
TGGACGGCTTGCGCCGGCAAGTTCAGCCGGTGGACGCCGAAACATTTTTCCGCTTCCTGTTTGCGCATCATGGCATCGGCCAGTCCACGCGACTGCATAGCCGCGCGGGGCTGCAAGGCGCGATTCGGCTCGTCGAAGGATTTGAAGCGCCGGCGGGCGCTTGGGAACACGACCTGCTGCCGGCGCGCGTGGCCGAATACGATCCGGAACGGCTCGACGAGCTGTTCGCGGGCGGTGAGATCGTTTGGGGCCGGCTTCAGCCTCCGCGGCTCACCGACGACAACCGCGGACGCGTGCTGACGCGAATCGCACCAATCTCGCTGAGTCGCCGGGCCGATTTGGCCTGGTTACTGCCCGCCGAGCGCAACATTTCCCCGGGTTATGCGCGCTGGGACGCACAGGCCGTCTACGAAGCGCTCAACTCGCACGGGGCTCTGTTCTTTGACGATTTGCTGGCGGCCACCAAGCTCTTGCCCGCGCAAGTTGAGGATGCGCTGCGGGAATTGGCCGCGTTGGGCCTGGTCACGTCCGATGGCTTCAGCGCGGTGCGGTCGACGATCGTCAAGCACGCGCATACACCTGGTCGTTCGGCGCGGCGCGCGACGAAGCGCCGCCGGCGGCGCGAGGCGTATGCGCGCAGCGGGCGGTGGTCGAAATTTCCGCCGTTCGTGCAGCCGATTGCCGAAGACGAGCGTGCCGAGCGCTGGGCTTGGCTATTATTAAATCGCTATGGCGTGATGTTTCGCGATCTTTTGGCGCGCGAGTCGCTCGCGCCATCTTGGAGCGATTTGGTGCGTGTGTATCGGCGGCTGGAGATGCGCGGCGAAATCCGCGGCGGGCGGTTTGTGGCCGGTGTGGCCGGGGAACAGTTCGCACTCAGCGAGGCCGTCGAGAAATTGCGGCAACTGCGCGACGAGCTGCCCGAACAATCGTGGCAAGTGATCTCGGCGGCCGATCCAATCAATTTGGTTGGCATCATCACGCGCGATCCGCGCGTGCCGGCAACGCGCGCCAACCGGGTGTTGTTTGCGAACGGACGGGCAATCGCGGCTTCCGAATCCCGCAGCGTTCGCTGGCTCACGGATATTGACGAGGCGGCGCGGCAACGCGCGACGCGATTGCTGTTAGGACCAGACACGTGGCGCCGCCAGCAGCTGGCAATGGAATTCGTCGAGTTGAACGAACCGATTCAGCCCTCGGCTTTGCCGGGGGTTTTCCCCATCGCGTGAAAATGGCGCGAGTTTGAACCCCCGGGCCGACCCAGCATCCGGCAATGCCGGATGCTGTGTGCCCGCGGGGGCTGCCTGGCCTATGGATTGGTCAACGAACCCTGGCTGCTTGGCGCAACAACTTGATCGGGCCGGCGCCGCGGTTTTCGACTTGTTCCATTTTGCATTGCCGCGGCGCCTTGTCGGGCCGCCAGCGCAGGAAGCTCGTGCCATGGCGAAAGCGGCCGCCGGTGAAATGATCGTATTGGACTTCGACGACGAGTTTTGGCTTCAGCGGCTCCCATTCGCTAGAGCGCTCCGTGCTCCAGCGGCTTGGACCGCCGGGCGCGTTGCCGGTGAATCCAGGCGGCGCGATGAGCTTTTCCAACTTGCGCGTGAGGGCCGGTTTATCCGATCGCGCGATGTTCGATGTGAAACCGACGTGATTCAGCAGCCCGTCATCATCATATAAGCCTAGGAGGAGCGACCCCACGAGGCGGCCTTTGCTGGCGTAGCGGAAGCCGCCCACCACGCAGTCGGCCGTTTGTTGCCGTTTGATCTTTTGCATGCCGGTGCGATCCGTGGAGCGGTACTCGAAGTCCGTGCGCTTGGCGATGATGCCGTCAAGCGCCTTGCCGGCGGCGGCGAACCAGCGGCGGGCCGCCTTCAGCTCGCGCGTGGCTGGCGACAGCACGATGCGCTTGGCGCGGCCAAATTCACGCCTGGCGAATTTCTCAAGCGCTTTGCGCCGGTCTGCGAGAGTTTTCTCAATGAGCGGGCCGCTCGTGTCTTCAAGCAAATCGAACACGATGTAGGTCGCAGGCGTTTCGTCGGCCAGTTTCTTGATGCGGCTGGCCGCCGGATGGATGCGCATCAACAGGTCGTTGAACGAAAGCCGATTGCCGGTGGAGATCACAATCTCGCCGTCGAGCACGAACGAGTCGGCCTTGAGTTTTGCCAGCTCCGCGGCCACCTCGGGAAAGTAGCGCGTGAGCGGCTTCGCGGATTTCGACTGCAGCTCGACTTTCTTGCCGCGACGAAAGGCCAGACAGCGGAAGCCGTCCCACTTCGGTTCGTATTGCCAGTTGGGACCGACGGGGACCTCATCAACGGTGGTCGCTTCCATCGGGGACAAAGGCATTCGCAAGCGCGACGGCATGGTTGTGATGGGAATCCCACGAAATAGGCCTAACCCGGCGCATTGGCCGGCACCGCGCCCGGGGCAGGCTGAATGCCGCGGCCGTATTCGGAAGCCCACACTTGAGTCAGCTCGGCGCCGAACAGCAGGATTAAGCACGAGTAATACATCCACACCAACACGCCGATCATCGAAGCAGCCGCATCGCCCCAGCCGGAGCCGAGATCCGAGTGTTGCAGATACAATCCGATGAGCGTTTTTCCGATCACGAACAATAGACCGGTAAACGCGGCGCCGACGAATACATCTTTCCAGGACATTTTCACATCGGGCAGCACCTTGAACATCGCGGCAAAGAGCAGCGTCGCGACGACGAACGCGGCCGCGTTGTTGAGCAAGTAGCCGATGGCCAGGGCTGATTCCTCGGGCGCGCCGCGGACCATGGCAATCAGCTCATCGATGATTATTGTGAGCACGAACGAGACGAGCAGCAAAAACGCCACGACTAAAACCATCCCGAACGAAAGGATTCGCTTGGTGATGAACGCCCAGATGCCGCCTTTTTTGGGATCGGGTTTTACTTCCCAGGCACGATTGAGCGCGTATTGCAGCTGCGAAAAAAGCCCAGTCGCCGAGAAGAGCAGGATCACCCCGCCGACAATTCGCGAGACAAGGCCGAAGTCGCGCGCTTTTGGTTCCTCTTCCTCCTGAGATTGGCTTGCCGATGCGCCGTCGTCGCTCGACGACGTTACGCCCCATTGGTTCTGGACCATTTTCTGAATCTCGTCCGGCTCGATGCCGAAGTAGCCGGCGATGGCCATGATCAGCACCAACAGCGGCGGCAACGAGAAGATGGCATAATAAGCAATTGCGGCGCCGGTCGACATGCAGTCGTCTTCACTGAAGTCGCTGGCGGCCTTTTTCAATACGCGAAAGAAACGGAACATGGCAAAGGCCTCCTACGAGCAATGTTCGTAGGCGACTGCAAGTCATGTGCCGAGGTGGCGCCGCCATTGGCTGACAGAATGGCGTAACGCGGCGCGAAAGCGGGGCAACTTTTTACAGCACGGCCATGTTGGCCGGGCGGTATACCTACGCACTTCTGAAGGCCGGACCAGGATAGTCCGGCTATGTAATGCTCAGCGTCTGGAGAGCGGCTTTCATGTATCCCAGCGTGTACGCCATGCCGGCGTGCCATGGGGCAGCGCAGGTCATTTGCGGCGTGTGGTCGGGAATAATGACGCCCTTGAAACCATTGCGGTGCAAGATACGCAAGACGCGCAGCATGTCGATGTCGCCGTCGTCGACAAACGTTTCGCGGTAGTGGGGCACTTTGCCCGTGATGTTGCGAAAATGCACATAAGCGAGCTTGCCCTGACGACTGTAGTGTTCGGTGGTCTCGTACACGTCGCCTTCGGTCATTTCGGCAATTGTTCCAATGCAGAATTCGAGCGCGCTGGCCGGGCTTGGCCGCAGGTCGAGCAGTTTTTGGAAAAGCTGCGGCTGGTAAACGAGGCGCGGCTGGCCGCGCATCGTGGGCATTGGAGGATCATCGGGGTGCGCGGCCAGGACGACGCCCGCTTCCTCGGCGACAGGCAGCACTGCATCCAAAAAATCCGCAAGTCGTTGCCAAAGTTGATCCGACGTAGTGGCCGGCACGGTTCCCGCCGGCGCCGCAGCGTCGTACACCATGTTCCACGCCTTGCCGCGCGGCATCGGAGTATCGAGCGGTCCGTCCATGCCGACCGACAATGCACCGCCGCGGGCGAACGGCCCGGTGACGCGGCCGCACACGCCCGCGATGCTGAAGTTGTAGCCAAGGATGGGGATGCCGGCCTCGCCGACGCGGCGGATGAGCGTCTTGATGCTCTCGAGCTGCTCGCGCTTCTTCGGTCCGTCCAGAAGCACGTCGTACCAGTGAGCCGGATCAAAATTTTCGATCGCCTCCAGCTCCAGTCCGCAGTCGTTGATTTCGCGGCGCAGCGACACGAGTTCGTCAACGGTCCACAGCCGGTCGGGATCGCCGGCGCGGCCCCAACCTTGATCGGTACCGGTTGGCTGATTACCCGGCGGATTCTCGCGGCCGTCTTTGAAGTAGTCCACCAGGTGGGCGACGACGTGCGTGGCGCCGGCTTGGTGCGCGAACTGGAAGTTCTCGCGCGTGAGCATGTGGCGGTAAAGGCCAAGGCCGAGCTTCATGGGTAGATGTCGGGTGTCGGGTGCCGGGTGCCGGAAACTGACACCTGAAACCTGACACCTATGCACGCCGAGTTGTTTACTTTCACGACAGAATCTCTCGGATCACCCGTCCATGCACGTCGGTCAACCGCCGCTCGATGCCGTTGTGGCGATAAGTCAGGCGCTCGTGGTCGATCCCCAACAGTTGCAGCACCGTGGCGTGGACGTCGTAGCAATAGGTCGGCTTGCTGCGGTCCAACGGCTTGTAGGACCATTCGTCGCTTTCGCCGTAGCTGACGCCGCCTTGAATGCCGCCGCCGGCGAGCCAGTTGGTGAACACGAACGGGTTGTGATCGCGGCCGGCCGAGCCTTGGTTACAGGGCATGCGGCCGAATTCGGTCGTCCACAAGACGATCGTGTCCTCGAGCATGCCGCGCTGCTTGAGATCCTTGATGAGCGCCGCCGCGCCGATGCCCAGTCCAGTTGCCAGCGGGCCGTGGTCGCGCGCGAGATCCTCATGTGAATCCCAGTTGCGGCGCGGGTGGCCATTGTCGGCGCCGCTCCACACCTGGACGAAACGCACGCCGCGCTCCAACAGTCGCCGCGCGACCAGGCAGTTGCGGCCGAAGTATTCAATCTCTTGTGCCGTATCGATGAGGGCCTTGGGCGGTGTGACCGTGTTTTCGCGGTCGAGGCCGTACAACTTGAGGATGTGCTGCGGTTCGCTGCGGATGTCGAGGACTTGAGGCGCGCTGAGTTGCATCCGCGCGGCAAGCTCGTAGGAGCGGATCCGCGCATCGAGGCGCGAATCGCCCGGGCGCGCGGCCGCATGTTGACGGTTAAGTAGGTCGAGCACCGCGAGGCCTTCGGAATCGCTCGCTTTGTTGATGTAGCCGCCCTCGGGCGCAAACAAATCGGCGATCGGCTGCGCCGCGCTGGGCTGCACCATCGTGGCCTGATGCTCGGCCGGTAGAAAGCCCGACGACCAGTTCATATGGCCGTTCGGCGCAAAGCCGCGCGGATCGGGCAGCACCACGAACGTCGGCAGGTTGTCGTTCATGCTGCCCAGGCCATAGCTGATCCACGCGCCCATGCTGGGAAAGCCGGGCAGCACAAACCCGGTGGCTTGCATAAACGTGGCCGGGCCGTGCACATTCGAGTTCGAAACCATCGAGTGGATGAAGGCGATATCGTCGACGCATTCGCCCAAGGGCGCAACCGGCTCGCTGAGCCATTTTCCGCACGCTCCGTGTCGCCGCCACGCAAACGGTGATTTCATGACCTTGTCGGGCGACGACTGAAACAGCTCGACCGGCTCGCCCGGATCGAACTTTTCGCCGTGCCGCGTTGCGAGAGCCGGCTTGTAGTCCCACAGATCGCACTGGCTGGCGGCGCCGGACATGTAGAGCTGCACGACGCGCTTGGCACGTGGCGGATGATGCAGGACGCTTGAGCGCGGTGCAATCGCGGGGCTGGCTAAAAGCCCATCGTTTCCCAGCAAACTAGCCAGCGCGATTCCGCCCAGGCCGCCGCCCATACCCCACAGGAACTCGCGGCGCGAGGCAACATATGTTGGCCGATCGGGGTCAACTCGCATCATCCTTACTCGATTCAGATAAGAATCTCACGCAGAGGCGCAGAGGACGCAGTGGTAACAATCGGGACAATAGATCACATTGAAATAGCAATGATTTAGTGCCAAAACTTACTTATTCATGTCAGTCACTTTCAATTGTTGCATCATGTGTATAATTTCGATCAACTCTGCGTCCTCTGCGCCTCTGCGTGAGCCGTTTCTTACTTTATTAATCGACAAACACGAATTCGTTCATGTTAAATATCAGCCGGCACGCGTTTGCCAGGCCGTGGCGGTCGGCATACGGCGCAAGCGCCGACAGCTCATCCTTTCTCGGCTCGCGCGCAAGTGCCAGCCGCCAGGCAGCGGCCAGCCGCTCGGCGTTATCGTCGCCCATCGGCTCAATTTGTGCCGCGAAATGTTCGGCCATGTGCACCATGAACTTGTTGTTTAACAATGCAAGCGATTGGAGCGGCGTAATTGTTTCATTTCGCTTTGCAACGGCGGCGGACGCGTCGGCGCAATCAAGCGTCGTCATGAACGGGTCGGGCACGCTGCGGACGATCAGCCGAT
>DATFGJ010000606.1:0-5997 GCA_035249585.1 Lacipirellulaceae bacterium | reverse complement strand
CGGCGACCGGACAGCTTCAACCAAGTATATCGCTCGTTGGGGCGTCTGGCGGCGTGACAGCTGTCTTGCTTCTGTTCTGTCTGCTGTATCCGCACCAAACCGTGTACCTTGGTTTCTTGATTCCAATTCCAGCCTGGGTTTTTGCAGTGATCTTTATCGGTCAGGACTTGCTGCTAGCGATTCAGCGAAATCCCGAAGCCAACGTCGCGTACACGGCCCATATCGGCGGCGCTCTGTTCGCCATTGGATATCTAAAAAGCGGGTGGCGGCTGTCCAGATGGTTGCCTGACTCCTTGAATATCCCCAAGTTCGGACGCCGGCCGAAGCTGCGCGTGCTCGATCCGGACGACGACGGCGATTCGGAAACCGACCTGGCGGTCGACGATATTCTGAGAAAAATCCAGGACCATGGCCAGGACAGCCTCACACGCCGCGAGCGACGTATTCTGCAGAAGGCGAGTCAGAAGTATCAGAAGAAGCGGCAGTGAGTGGGTGGTGGGTGAATAAGTGAGTAGGTAAGTCAGCAATAGCGCGATGCCGGTAAGACGTGCTCGCGGACTGGCCCGCTAAGTGACGCCCGCTCTATTCCCCGCAATTCGGCTGATAGCGCATCCCCCACTCACTTACTCACCTACTCACTCCCGACAATGATCATCGCCATCACCGGTTCCAGCGGCTTGGTCGGCACGGCATTGGCCGATGCTCTGGAAGTCGATGGTCACGTGGTCCGCCGCCTCGTGCGCCGGCCGGTGCGCGACGCGGATCGAGAGATTCGCTGGGACCCGGCCGCCGGCACGATCGAAAGCGCCAAGCTCGGAGGCATCGATGCAATCGTGCACTTGGCGGGCGAGAACCTGGCTGCCCATCGTTGGACGGAAGCCACCAAGAAAAGAATTCGCGATAGCCGCATCAAAAGCACCAGGTTGCTTTGCCAGGCGATTGCCAGTTTAGCTTCCAAGCCATCGGTGCTGGTGAGTGCATCGGCCGTCGGATATTATGGCGACCGCGGCGACGAGCCGGTGGACGAGTCGTCGCCGCCGGGCCGCGGGTTCCTTTCCGAGCTGTGTCAACAGTGGGAAGCCGAAACTCATCCCGCGCGCGACGCCGATATTCGCGTCGTCAACACGCGGCTCGGCGTCGTGCTGAGCCCCCATGGCGGCGCGCTGGCCAAGATGCTCACGCCATTCAAGCTAGGCCTTGGTGGTATTATTGGCAGCGGGCGTCAATACCTCAGTTGGATCACGCTCGACGATGCCGTGCGCGTGATTCAGTTCTCGCTTGGTGCCGCTGCAGTCTGCGGACCGGTCAATACGGTGGCGCCGCAGCCGGCTACCAATCGCGAATTCACCAAAACGCTTGGCCGCGTGCTCGGTCGGCCGACGATTCTTCCCATGCCGGCGTTTGCCGCGAGACTAGCGTTTGGCGAGATGGCCGACGAGATGCTGCTCAGCGGCGTGCGAGTCGAGCCGCAAGCGCTCCGTTCCGCCGGCTTCGAGTTCCGTCATCCCGAGCTCGAACCCGCATTGCAGGGCATGCTGACTCATTAACTTACGAAGCTCGGGGCGAACGCTGACTCATTCAGCTCACTGGGGCGCCATGTGTCCATCGCGCTTGCAGCCGATGCGGCTTCACAGCCGAATGTTCCCATTGGCTCGACTTGGAAAGCCGGGTAAACTTACTTGTTTGGCGAACTAAATGCTTTGCTGGCAATAGGTTGATGGCGATTCAGTCGAAAGTCGTGGTGCTGGGCGGCGGACCGGGCGGCTATGCGGCCGCGTTTCTGGCGGCCGACCTTGGTCTTGAGGTCGCCATCGTCGAGGCCGATCCCCGACTCGGCGGCACGTGCCTCTTGCGTGGCTGCATTCCGTCGAAGGCGCTATTGCATGTAGCCAAAGTCATGAGCGAAGCCGCAGAGATGGCTGAATGGGGCGTCGACTACCCCAAGCCGCGCCTGTCGATCGACAAGATGCGTGCCCGCAAAGAAAAGGTGATCGAAACGCTTTCCGGCGGACTCGCTCAACTGGCGAAGCGCCGCAATGTGCGTGTGATCAATGCGCGCGGCATCTTTGTTGATTCGCAGACGCTGCAACTTGAAGGCGGCGACCGCAGCACATACGACAGCGAGCGCCTCACATTTGAGCATTGCATTCTGGCGACCGGGTCGGTGCCAGCGATGCCCAAGATGTTCAATATCGATTCGCCGCGCGTGATGGATTCGACCGACGCCCTTGCACTTGAGGAAGTGCCTAAGTCGCTTCTGGTAATCGGCGGCGGCTACATCGGTTTGGAGATGGGCACCGTTTACGCTGAGCTCGGCTCCGCCGTCACTGTCGTTGAACTGCTCGATGGGCTGCTTCCAGGCGCGGACCGCGACCTGGTGAAGCCGCTCGAAAAGCGAATTCGTGAACGCTTCGCGGGCATTCATTTGAACACGAAGGTAGCGGAGCTTGAAGATGCGGGTGAAAAAGTAAACGTGCGAGTCGAAGGTTCCGAGTTGGGCGGCACGCATGCGTTTGATCGCGTGCTGGTGTCGATCGGCCGCCGGCCGGTGACCAGCGGCATCGGCCTGGAAAACACCAAAGTAAAAATCAACGATCGGGGTTTTGTCGTGGTCAATGAGCAGCAGCGCACGGCGGACCCGCACGTCCTGGCAATCGGCGATGTGGCTGGCGAGCCGATGCTTGCCCACAAGGCGTCGCATGAGGGTAAGGTCGCGGCCGAGGTGCTTGCCGGCCGGCCCGCCGCATTCGAGCCGCAGGCGATTCCCGCCGTTGTGTTCACGGATCCGGAAATTGCTTGGGCCGGCCTCACTGGCGAGGAAGCGCAGCGCAGCGGACGCGATGTTACGGTAGCGCAGTATCCATGGCAAGCCAGCGGCCGGGCCATCGCCATTGGCCGCACCGACGGTCTCACCAAGTGGCTGATCGACCCTTCGACCGACCGAGTGCTTGGCTGCGGCATCGTCGGTGTCGGCGCCGGTGAGCTGATTTCGGAGGCGGTCTTGGCGATCGAGATGGGCTGCACGGCGCGCGACGTCGCCGATTCGATTCATCCGCATCCGACGCTCAGTGAAACGCTCTCGTTCGCTTCCGAGGTTTATTTGGGGACGGCGACCGAGGTATATCGACCGAAGCGGAAATAGACGAAACAGACTCATTGAATGCAAAATGTTTAATGCAAAATGCAAAATGGGAACTCTGTATTAGATATTTTGCATTTGTCATTTTGCATTTTGCATTGCTGAATTGCAGGATCGTACGCCATGGCTGACACCGAAGTACAAAACACAAAATCGCCCATTCCCGAAGACGTCGACCCGGCAGAAACCGCCGAATGGCTCGAGTCGCTCGATTACGTGCTGGAGCGCAAAGGGCCAGAGCGCGTCCGCCAGCTGCTCGAAGCACTGGAAGAATCGGCGATTCGCAACGGCGTGGAGCTGCCGTTCACGGCCACCACACCCTACGTCAATACCATCCCGCGCGACAAGCAGCCGCGATACCCTGGCAAGCGCGAGTTGGAGCGGCGCATCAAAAGCTTCGTGCGATGGAATGCGATGGCCATGGTCGTGCGCGCCAACCGCGAGGTGGCCGGCATCGGCGGACATATTTCCACATATGCTTCATCCGCCACGCTGTACGAGGTTGCGTTCAACCATTTCTTCCGCGGCCGGGGCGAGAGCGGATTCGAGGGCGACCAGATTTATTTCCAGGGGCACGCCTCGCCGGGCATGTACGCCCGCGCGTTTCTTGAAGAACGGCTCAGCGAACAACAACTCGTGAATTTCAGGCGCGAGCTGCAGCCGGGCGGCGGATTGTCGTCTTACCCGCATCCCTGGCTGATGCCAAATTTTTGGGAGTTCCCCACGGTGTCGATGGGCCTGGGGCCGATCATGGCGATCTATCAAGCCCGCTTTAATCGCTATCTTACCGACCGCGGCATTGCCGACCTTTCCGGCAAGCACGTGTGGGCGTTCATGGGAGATGGCGAGTGCGATGAGCCGGAGTCGCTGGGCGCCATCACGCTCGCGTCGCGCGAACAGCTGGACAACCTCATCTTCGTGATTAACTGCAACTTGCAGCGGCTTGACGGGCCGGTGCGCGGCAATGGCAAAATTATCCAGGAACTGGAGGGGACATTCCGCGGTGCCGGTTGGAATGTGATCAAAGTCGTCTGGGGCAGCGATTGGGATCCGCTGCTCGAGCGCGATGAAACGGGCCTGTTGATGCGCCGGATGATGGAAGTCGTTGACGGCCAGTACCAGAAATACGTCGTCTCCGGCGGCGACTACATTCGCGAGGACTTCTTCGGCAAGTATCCCGAAGTGCTCGAGCTGGTAACGAACTATTCGGACGAGCAGCTTCAAAAAATGCGCCGCGGTGGACACGATCCGGAAAAGGTTTATGCCGCGTACAAGGCGGCCGTCGAGTGCAAGGGCAAGCCCACCGTAATAATCGCAAAGACCATCAAGGGCTACGGCCTGGGCGAAGGCGGCGAAGGTCGCAATATGACTCACCAGCAGAAGAAGCTCAACGAAGAGGAGCTGCGCGAGTTCCGCACGCGCTTCGGTATCCCGATTTCCGACGAGCGCGTGGCCGAGGCCCCGTTCTACCGGCCGCCGGAAGACAGCCCGGAAATGATCTATCTGCGCGAGCGGCGCAAGGCGTTGGGCGGCTACGTTCCGTCCCGCTCCACGCAGCCGGTCACCCTGAAAGTGCCGCGACTGGCCGACTACGAAAAAACGATGGCCAAGCTCGTGAGCAAAGGCCCCGGCAAGGACATGTCGACCACGATGGGCTATGTGCGTCTGCTCAGCGATTTGCTGCGCGACAAGCAAATCGGCAAGCATATCGTGCCGATCGTGCCCGATGAATCGCGCACTTTCGGCATGGAGGGCCTGTTCCGCCAAGTGGGAATTTACTCGCACGTTGGCCAGCTTTACGAGCCGGTCGACTCCGATCAGCTTGCGTTTTACAAGGAAGCCAAGGACGGGCAGTTGCTTGAAGAAGGGATCACCGAAGCCGGCTCGATGTCGTCGTTCATCGCGGCCGGCACGAGCTACTCGTCGCACGGCGTGAGCATGATCCCGATGTTCATTTACTATTCGATGTTCGGCTTCCAGCGGATCGGCGACCTCATCTGGGCGGCCGCCGACGCCCGCGCGAAAGGCTTCGTCCTCGGCGGCACTGCCGGACGCACTACGCTCAACGGCGAGGGCCTACAGCATCAGGATGGCCACAGCCACCTCAACGCGACCGCCTTCCCAACCGTGCGGGCATACGATCCGGCGTATGCCTATGAAACCGCCGTAATCATCTTCGATGGCCTCAAGCGGCTATACGAGGACAATGAAACGGCCATGTACTACATCACTCTGCACAACGAAAACTACCCCATGCCCGAGATGCCAGCCGGCTGCGCCGAAGGCATCATACGTGGTATGTATCGCGCCTCCACTGCGAACGTCGACGGCGGCCAGCGCGGCCAGCGCGTCCAGCTGTTCGGCAGCGGCGCGATCCTGCGCGAAGCACTGCGCGCTCAGGCGCTACTTGCCGACAAATATAAAATTAGCAGCGACGTATGGAGCGTCACCAGCTACACCGAGCTTCGCCGCGACGCGCAAGAAGCCGAGCGCTGGAACATGCTGCATCCGGAGGAGCCGCCGCGTGTTCCCTACGTGGCCGAAATGCTCGCCGGCACGGTGGGGCCATATGTTGCCGCGTCGGATCATGTGCGGACTCTCGCCGAGCAGATCGATCCATGGATACCCGGCGGACTGTTCGCTCTAGGCACCGATGGCATGGGCCGCAGCGAAAGTCGCTCGGCACTGCGTCGCCACTTCGAAGTCGACGCCGAGTCGATCACGATCGCCGCGCTGTACCAGCTCAAGAAGCAAGGCAAATGTGACGGCCAGTGTGTGGCGAAGGCAGTGAAAGAGTTGGGCATCAATCCAGACAAGCAATCGGCGCTGTATGCTTAGCTTGAGGAAAGTAGAATCTC
>DATFGJ010000605.1:0-7946 GCA_035249585.1 Lacipirellulaceae bacterium | reverse complement strand
TTCCTCGACGCCAAGGCGGCTGGTGTGCTGACTCACATGCAGGACCACGTTGCCGATAAGGCCCTGATCCTGATTCGGGGCCTGGCGAACGTCGGCATCATCGCGCTCGTGGACGAGGCGACCGGCTTCCAATACGACCGGCCCCGGCGTGATCTTGAGGAATACCTCAAAACCTTTTTGTCAGATTCGCTGCGCAAGTGGGTGCGAACCTTTCCAGCCGACTACTTCAAGCACTTGTGCCGGCTGAAGAATGTCGAGCTTCGGCCCGATATGAAGCTGCCGCAATACTTCGGCATCCTCACAAACAATCTTGTCTATCGCCGCATTGCGCCAGGACTGCTGAAGCGGCTCAAGGTTCGGCGCGTCGAGATGGGCCGACTAAATGAAAAGCTGCACTCTGGCTTAAGCCTCGACGTCGGCATACCTGAGGTGCTGGTGCACCTCGGTACTGTCGTTGGCCTGATGAAACTACACACAGACTACGATGCGTTCGTAAAGCAGCTTGACCAGATCGCACCGATTTACCCGGAGACGCCAGGGCTGTTCGATGATCCGAAGGACTGGGAGCCACGATAGTTATTGGGACTTCTGCTTCCAGCGTGCGGCAGCAGCTTTCTTGGCAATGGCCTTCCGCTTGGCGGCAGACAGCTTGAAGCCCGCGCCTTACCGCCCTTGAGGCCACCTATAGGGTAGGGAAGAAAAGGGGCGCAGCTCTATTTTCGCTCCAAATTCGTGTACAGAGCTACCCGCGCGCGGCGCATCCAAAGGTTGGCGAAACCGAGCAGGATCAAAATCGCGCCCGCGGGCTCTGGAACTGCTGCGGCACCGAGCGCCGCGCTGCCGGCTCCGCTTGTTGCGTCGAAGTGGGTTCTCCACTCGATGTGGTGCATGGCGTTGAATCGTGAACCGGCGCCCTTGCGCCAGACGACGTAATCGGCGGCGTCGACGGCGCCGTCGCTGTTGAAGTCGCCGGGGCCCGGTGGCGGCGGAGCGATAGTCCCGGAGAAAACGCCAGCTTCCGTGACGGTAAAGTCCCAGCTCTCGCGGTAAATGCAGCCCGCCGGGCAGTCGCCGTGGCCGCGCGAGAGTGGGTAGGGCCGATTGGCCCGCGCGATGATGTCATTGCCGTCGCCGAGCGCGAAATTCGGCTCAGCGTAGCGCACGCCATCGACCGGTTGGAAGAGCTGGGCCAGTCGCACCCCATGATACATTTGATTGAAGTTCAAGAACGCGACTTTGAGGGAGTCGAGCGTCCTGGATTGCGGAGTGCCCAGTTCCGCGTACAGCGAGTCAAAGCCGCTGAATGTGCCAGCTTCGAATTCCGAAAACGCAGCCGGCGTGAAGCCAACGGTCAAATCGCCGGGAATCCAGGACGGGAAGACATGAATGTTTGCCAGGTCCGGGCGCGCGAGGCGAATGGCCGCGAGGTCATCTTGAATTTGGTCGGCCAGCGCAACCGGAGGCCGGAGCTCGCCGCTAATCTCCAGCGACAAGTATTCGGCTTCAACCCGCGGATTGGTCAGATCCAGATGTTGGGCCGAGCCGATTCGGGCGACGACGAAACAGATCAAGCCTGCATAGCAAAGGGACTTCACCATGGAAGTTCCTCCCAAGCGAGGAAGAGGCCTCTCAATCGGGAGTACCGGCTTCAGGTTACTTAAAGCTCCTAACCAATTGAACCGCCAAGTCGCCAAGTACGCCAAGGAAGACGGAATTCAGCAGTGAATTCCTTGGCGTCCTTCGTGTTCTTGGCGGTTTTATTCATTCTGGTAGATGCTCTTATCCCATTTCGTTTTGCAACTGTCAAATCTTGATGGGGCGCGCACGATTTCAGCTGCCGGCGTTACGGCGCTGCGATCGATTGCCGCGTGGCAGGCCGAAAATGGCGCGGGGTGCGACGGAGCACCGACCGCTATCACGAGCACATCTCCGGGTGGCCGCGGCCCTTGGGCTGCGTTAAGATGGCTTGTTTGGCATTGGATGGCACCGCGGAGATCGCGTGCGATGAAGGAAGTTTTGGCCGTGGTATTGGCCGGCGGGAAAGGATCGCGGTTGGGTCCGCTGACGCGCGATCGGGCCAAGCCGGCCGTGCCTTTCGGCGGCGTCTATCGCATCGTCGACTTCACGCTCTCGAATTGCCTCAACAGCGGCCTGCGGCGGATTCTGGTGCTCACGCAGTACAAGGCCATGAGCCTGGATCGCCACATTACGCTCGGCTGGCGTAATTATCTCTGCCGCGAGCTGGGCGAGTTCATCGACGTCGTGCCGCCGCAGCAGCGGATCGACGAAAAGTGGTACCAGGGCACGGCCGACGCCGTGTATCAGAACATCTACACACTGGAAAAGGAGCGGCCGGAATACGTCGTGATCCTCGCGGGCGATCACATCTACAAAATGGACTATGGCAAGCTCGTGGCGTTCCACCAGGAGCAACGTGCCGAGGTAACGATTTCCGCGCTGCGAGTGCGAGCCCGCGAGGCGGCCCGGCAATTTGGCATCATGGAGATCGACGAAGAAGGCCGCGTCGTCGGTTTCGAAGAAAAGCCCGCCGAACCAAAGACCATTCCCGGCGACGGCGAATACTGCCTGGCCTCGATGGGCATCTACATGTTCAACGCCGCGTTCCTGTTCGAGCAGCTATGCCGCGACGCGACCTTGCCCGACAGCTCGCACGACTTCGGACGCAATCTTATTCCGTCGATTATTCGCAGCCGCCGCGTATACGCGTTTCCGTTCCTCGACGAGAACCGCAAGCGGGACGCGTATTGGCGCGATGTGGGCACCATTGACAGCTATTACCAAGCGAACCTTGAACTCACCGAAGTCGAGCCGCAGCTCAATCTTTATGATGACCACTGGCCGGTGCGAACGTACCAGCCGAATCTGCCGCCGTCCAAATACGTTTTCAAGTCGCACGATCGGTGCGGGGCGGCGTACGACAGCCTGGTCTGTGCGGGTGCGATTATTTCCGGCGGCGAGGTGACGCGCACGATCGTCGGCCCGCAGGCCCGCGTGAACAGCTACGCCGAAGTCGAAGACTCGATCCTTTTTTCCCAGGTCAACATCGGTCGGAGGGCGAAAATCCGCCGCGCCATCATCGACAAGGGCGTGCATATCCCGGAGGGCTTCCGCGTCGGCTACGACGAAGAAGAAGACCTGGCTCGCGGCTTCACTGTGTCCGACGGCGGCGTCGTGGTGATCGCCAAGGCCGAAAGCATCGAGCCGGTTATGGCCGAAACCATTTGAGCCGATACGGCGAGTGAACCAGCTATGTTAGCTTGTGCCCGATACGTCGGGCTTCCGTTAAGCGGCCTCGGTTCACTCGTGAACGCAGCGGCTTATGCGTCAATCGTCCGCCGAGCCGCGTCGTCCGCGACGCCGGCGGCCGACTCATCTGCAAGCGACTCTTCATACTGCGGTTCCGGCGGGCCCCCGGTGATCTTGTCGTGGCCGACGCGCGATTCCAGGTCGTAAAGAATGCGATCGGTCGTATCGCGATCGAATTTGAAGTTGTCGAGCACGAAGCGCCGTCTGCGCCCGCCGTCTTGATAGCGGATCGTGGCGATGCCCTTTTTGCGCCACTTTCGCTTGTCGATGGCGAGCACCTGGTCGTAATTGAGAGTCTGGCCCCAGCTTGTTTTCAGCCCGTTTTCAGTTTGCTCGATCCACTGCCCGCGGGCCCGCCAGACGCCCCACAACAGCCACAGGCCAACAAGGGCGGCGCCGCTGCCAAACACATATTGCCCCATGATCTCGGTGTCGGATTTCGCCTCGCCCGGCGGCACAGGAACCGGCCAGCCTCGTTCTTTGGTGAGGGCGTGCCACCGTTCTTGGAAGACCAGCGGGTCTTCGCCCTTGAGTTCCTCCGCAAGTTGATTGTGGGCCAAAATCCGTTCGCGCTGATTCGGCCACTTAACCGCGCCGTCGTAAAAAAACCACAGCGCGAATGCCAAGGCGGCGATGCCGATGATGAGAAACCGCCGGTAATACCGCGGATCGCTGTCTGATCGTATACCCATTTGCGTCTGCCGATTGTCGATCAGCGAGGAGAAGATTCCTAATTGCATTAACGATTGTAACGCAAGCTGACTCCATCGACGAGTTGAGCGTCACCCTGTTCGGCAAGGACCAGCTTTTTGGCAAGAAAGAAGTCTCCGCAGTTCAGGCCGGCCTATTGTGTCGTATTTGCCGTTGTCCGGACGGCCGTTTGGGCGGCCGGCATTGGCGGGTAGAGCTTCAGCCGCTCGACCAGTGCGCGATCCGCCGCGCCCACGCGATCGAG
Organism: Lacipirellulaceae bacterium; assembly: GCA_035249585.1. GTDB lineage: Bacteria > Planctomycetota > Planctomycetia > Pirellulales > Lacipirellulaceae > JABDGM01. The sequence goes on along the minus strand of DATFGJ010000605.1, from coordinate 3,664 downwards.
CATCGGCTGCTCGATCGTGACTGCAAGCGAAACCCGGTGACCGCTCTCGCGGGCGACAAGGTAATAATGCCATTCCACCGGCATGTCTTCGACGTTTCCGCGCACCACGACTTCGTAGCAATAGTGCTCGTGGGAATTCTGCCATTGCCGCGTGCGCACCAGCTCGCCGCTGTTCTTGCCGAGCGAATACATGACGTCTTTTTGGAACTGTTCGAGCGTCGTTTGCCGACCGGCCGATTTAGGCGGCAGGGCAAGCACGGTGCAATGAGCCACGACGTCGGTGCCGTCGACGCGCCTCAGCGTCATCTCCTCGCGACCTTCACTTGTGACAAACCACTGGCGATCGTGCGGGATTTGGTAGCCCAGCGTTGGTGAATCGTACAGCAAATCTAATGCGGCGGCCCCGCGACCCGAGCGAAGAAGCGCGGTGACCGTGGCGCCCTCCAGCTGCGGGCAGCGCTCGAGCGGCGTGACTGTGATTTGCAGCTTGGCGACCGCATCCAGCCCGGGCGTCGCGCCGCCGATCGCGCGCTTTTCCTGCACCGCCAGGTTGAAACGCGTAATTCGGCGCAGACGTCGATCGAACAGGTAAACGCCGCGAATCTCCTGCTCGGTGGCCGCGCCGTCGGCCGTGCCATGAATCACGCCGGCCACGCGTATCTTCGCGAAGCTCGCATTGAATTCCTCCAAGACGCTTTGAACTTCGCAAACGGCCACCGAATCGAGCGTCAACATCGCAGCCATCGCGTGCTCGTCTGCCGGCCAGGATTCTCCGTCGGCGACCGGTTTTGTCGGAAGCAATTGATCGAGGACCGCGGAGTTGCCAACCACGTCGAGAAGATCGAGCTGCTCTCGCTTGAGCGGCCCGTTTGGAGAATAAAGCGCCGGCCGAGGCGAGGCGCTTTCGACGATCACGAGCCGCCGGTCGTCGGCCAGCCGCGGCGTAATTGTGGTTTCGTCGACTTTGATGGTCGCCTCGGCGAGCTCGTAGTAGCGCGCCGAAAGCACCTTGCCGCCGCCCGCACGACTTCCATCGGGGACGCTGCGCTCAGCATAGCGCAATCGTGCGGTCGCGTTCATCGGCAACCTGCGATCGGATGCCTTTTGTGCACTGCCCATGGCATCCGTGCGCACGAGCGTGCTGCCGGCGGCTTCCAATTCGATGGAAACTTGTGCGAGTCTGCCGGGTTCATGTTGTGGAGAGAGGTCAATTTGTTCGGCAGTGACAAGCCCGACACTGACCGCCAAATAGGCATGAACGGTCAGCCAAGCCACGCGAATTGGCAGGCACATTATCGGATACCTCTGGAGAGGGGGAAGCCGGTATAGATTGCAGCGAAATGGTTCAATGTCGGCTAAATCGTCCAGCAGGCGACCGCCTGTCCACGACAAAATGTTTGCCGCTTTACAATGCGGCCGGATTGTAAAAATGCGAAAGTTGGAGAAGAGTTTGCTTTGCCTCGTCAGGTTGCTGGCCCTCGGGCCTGTCATTTTGCGTCGGCCAGAGGCTAAATCGTTATTTTATAGACCGTTACGGCACCTTGGATCACGTGGGCCCAGGAAAGCAGCGGAACAATTTGCCCGCAAAAGCGCGAACTTTCTTGCGATCCGATTCGACTTACTTGCGTACAACAAGATGGCTTCATGCTGGCTTGCAACCCTTGACTTGTCGCGGCTGGCCGCTTAAGCGCACCACTATTGCGTCGCACTTGGCGTGTGCGGCATCGGAATTGCTCAATCTAGTGGCGGCGTTTTAGCTGCCACTCGCATTGAAAGTGCCGTAGCAGCATTGAAGGGGTCATTAGAAAGAGAAGGTTTGCTACTTACAGAACGATTGCCGTTTATTCGGCCGTGGGCGAAACGGATTCGCATGGAACACCACGCAAAGGCGCAGGATGAGCGGGTAGCAGAGAATGAGGTGGACCATGCAGCGAGACTATAACAGCACCGTGATTCGCGACTTGCGCGACCAGCAAATCCGCTTTGCGCCGCGCCCGAAGAAACTCCAGCAAGTGGAAGCTGCCGAGCGGCTTATCGCCGAGATCGACCCGGAGAAGATCTACCCATACGAGTACGTCTGCTTCCGCATCACGGGGTATCGGCCGGAAGGCGCGGCCCAGGTGAAGATCCAAGGCGCCGACTTGCTGCACGACTTGCGGCTCTTGGTTGAGGACCTTTCGGATTCGGCCGACATGGCGGCGGAAAACATCGGCGAGCAAGTTCTCACCGTCGAGGAATTGGCCAAGCAGTTCAACGTGTCGACCAAGACGATTTCGCGTTGGCGAGAGCTGGGCCTCGTGAGCCGCCGCCTGGTGTTCGACGGGCGCAAGCGCGTGGGCTTCCTGCGCTCGAGCGTCGACCGTTTCGTGAAGAACAATCACGATCGCGTGGCCCGCGGCGCCCGCTTCAGCCAGCTCACTGATGAGCAGCGGCAGGACATTATCGACCGTGCCCGCCGACTGGCCAGCGCCGGCGGATGCCAATCGGAAATTTCGCGTCGGCTGGCGAAGCGCGCCGGCCGCAGTGTGGAGACGATTCGCTCCACGATCCGGCAATTCGACAAGCAGCATCCAGAAATGGCTATCTTTCCGGACGTGAACGGCCCGCTCACCGAAGCGCAAAAAACGCGTATTTACCAGGCGTTCAAGCGCGGGATGCCGGTCGACAAGCTGATGAAACAGTTTGGCCGGACGAAGACCACGATTTACCGCGTGATCAACGAGGTCCGGGCGAATCGGATCATCGAGCTGCCGCTGGATTTCATCCCGAATCCGCGCTTTGCGCGCAAGGGCGCCGACAAGGCGATTTTGACGCCGATGCCCGAAAGCGACGCTCCGGCGAAGAAAGCGCGGCGGCCGTCCGGGTTGCCGCCGTACCTGGCCAGCCTGTACGAGATGCCGCTCTTGACACGCGAGCAAGAGGCGCACCTGTTCCGCAAGTACAACTACTTGAAGTACAGGGCGTCGAAACTGCGCGAACAGCTCGATCCGGCCCAGCCTAAGTCGACGCTGATGGACGAGATCGAGGATCTGCATCAGCGGGCCGTGGCAACCAAGAACGAGATCGCCCGGGCCAACCTGCGCCTTGTGGTCTCGATTGCCAAACGGCACGTGACGCCGGATCAGAATTTCTTCGAGCTCGTGAGCGATGGAAACATGTCGCTGTTGCGGGCCATTGAGAAGTTCGATTTCGCGCGCGGCAACAAGTTCAGCACGTATGCTAGCTGGGCGATTATGAAGAATTTCGCTCGCACGATTCCGGGTGAATTCAAGCATCGCGACCGCTTTCGCACGAGCCAGGAAGAGCTATTTGCCGCGACTCAAGAGCATCGAGGCAATCCGCTCGTGGAAGAAGGCGCGCAGCACACGCGGGAAGCGCAGATCGAACGCATCCTGCGCCGGCTCGACGACCGCGAGCAGAAGATCATTATTGGCCGGTTCGGCTTGGATCACAGCCAGGAGCCGCAGACTCTCAAGGAAGTTGGCGCGTCGCTGGGCGTGACCAAAGAGCGAATTCGCCAGATCGAGGCCCGGGCGCTGTCCAAGCTGCGTCAAGCGGCGCAGGAAGAGAAGATCCTGCTCGACACGCTCGAGTAAACTGGCCAGGTGCTGAGGTTGCTGGCACCTGGATTGCGATTTTATTCAATTCGTCGCATGGCCCTCCC